>NZ_JBHXKA010000114.1:0-25919 GCF_042722885.1 Streptomyces sp. NPDC058401 | reverse complement strand
TCCACCGAAATGGACGGGGTATCAACTTTTTGGCGTTGATTTTTGGCACGCTGTTGAGTTCTCAAGGAACGGACGCTTCCTTTGTACTCACCCTCTCGGGCTTTCCTCCGGGCTTCGTTCTGTTCTGTTCTTGCGTTTCAGACTCTATCAGACTCTGTCCCGCTTGTTTTCCGCCTTCCGGGTCATTCGCTTTCGCGCTTTTCCCTTTCCGGCGATTCCAACTCTACCAGATCATTTCCGCGCCGTTTCCGGTCTTGGATTTGAATTGGATGGCCATTGGAGAGCCATTCCCTTTCGGGCGAGCCAGACTTTATCAGGTTTCCCTGCTCTGGAATCCCACCCGCCCGCATCGACATGGCCGGGCACACGTGTGTACCGGGGGGTCGTGCGAGGTGGAGACGTAAACGTACTGGAGCGGGGCCCCCGGATGCAAATCCGGTTGCCCCGCTCCGGCGTGGCCGGTACGGCGAGGGTCAGACCTCGACGACGACCGGGAGGATCATCGGGCGGCGGCGGTAGCCGTCCGAGACCCACTTGCCCATCGTGCGGCGGATGAGCTGCTGGATCTGGTGCGGCTCGGCCACACCGTCCGCGGCGGCGCGGGCGATGGCTTCCTCGATCTTCGGCAGCACGGACGTGAACGCCGAGTCCTCGATGCCGGAGCCGCGGGCCTGGATGTTCGGGCCGCTGACGATCTTGCCGGTGGTGCTGTCCACCACGACGTAGACCGAGATGATGCCCTCGTCACCGAGGATCTTGCGGTCCTTGAGGTGGGCTTCGGTGACGTCGCCGACCGAGAGGCCGTCCACGTAGACGTAGCCGGCCTGGACCTTGCCCGAGATGCGGGCCTTGCCGTCGATGAGGTCGACGACGACGCCGTCCTCGGCGATGACGATGCGGTCCTTCGGTACGCCCGTCAGGGCGCCGAGCTCGGCGTTGGCGCGCAGGTGGCGCCATTCGCCGTGGACCGGCATCAGGTTCCGCGGCTTGCAGATGTTGTAGAAGTACAGCAGCTCGCCGGCGGAGGCGTGGCCGGAGACGTGCACCTTGGCGTTGCCCTTGTGCACGACGTTGGCGCCCCAGCGGGTCAGGCCGTTGATCACGCGGTAGACCGCGTTCTCGTTGCCCGGGATGAGCGACGAGGCCAGGATGACCGTGTCGCCCGGGACGATCCGGATCTGGTGGTCGCGGTTCGCCATGCGGGACAGGGCCGCCATCGGCTCGCCCTGCGAACCCGTGCAGACCAGGACGACCTCGTGGGGCGGCAGGTCGTCGAGGGTCTTGACGTCCACGACCAGGCCGGCCGGAACCTTCAGGTAGCCCAGGTCGCGGGCGATGCCCATGTTGCGGACCATCGAGCGGCCGACGAAGGCGACCCTGCGGCCGTACTCGTGCGCGGCGTCGAGGATCTGCTGGATGCGGTGCACGTGGCTCGCGAAGCTCGCCACGATGATCCGGTTGTTGGCGTTGGCGAACACCGTGCGCAGGACGTTCGAGATCTCGCGCTCGGGCGGGACGAAGCCCGGGACCTCGGCGTTCGTCGAGTCCGAGAGGAGAAGGTCGATGCCCTCTTCGCTCAGGCGCGCGAAGGCGTGCAGGTCGGTGAGGCGGTTGTCCAGCGGGAGCTGGTCCATCTTGAAGTCACCGGTGCACACGACCATGCCGGCGCCGGTGCGGATGGCCACGGCCAGGGCGTCCGGGATGGAGTGGTTGACCGCGATGAACTCGCAGTCGAAGGGGCCGAGGTTCTCGCGCTCGCCTTCCTTCACCTCAAGGGTGTAGGGGCGGATGCGGTGCTCCTGGAGCTTGGCCTCGATGAGCGCCAGCGTCAGCTTGGAGCCGATCAGCGGGATGTCCGGCTTCTCCCGGAGGAGGTAGGGGACGGCGCCGATGTGGTCTTCGTGGCCGTGCGTGAGGACGATGCCCTCGATGTCGTCGAGGCGATCCCGGATGGACGAGAAGTCCGGCAGGATCAGGTCGATGCCCGGCTGCTCCTCTTCGGGGAAGAGGACGCCGCAGTCGACGATGAGCAGGCGGCCGTCGAACTCGAAGACGGTCATGTTGCGGCCGATCTCACCGAGCCCGCCCAGGGGGGTGACCCGAAGGCCGCCCTTGGGGAGCTTCGGCGGCGGACCCAGTTCAGGATGCGGATGGCTCAAAAGGTTCTCCTTCACCACGCGCGGCCACGTACCCGTCGAGGCACGTGGCGCGCATGTCATTCGTGCACTTGCTGTTGTCTTGTGTGGTTCTGCTTATTCAGTTGTGAAGTCTGATGTCAGAGCTGTACCCCGCCGGCGGCAAGATCGATCTTGAGCTGCGCCGTCTCTTCGGCGGTCAGCTCGACGAGCGGGAGGCGCAGCGGGCCCGCGGGCAGGCCCTGCAGGTTCAGTGCGCCCTTGGTGGTGATCACACCCTGGGTGCGGAACATGCCGGTGAAGACGGGGAGCAGCTTCTGGTGGATCTCGGTGGCCTTCTGGACGTCGCCGCCCAGGTAGGCCTCGAGCATCTCGCGGAGCTCGGGAGAGACCACGTGACCGACCACGGAGACGAAGCCGACCGCGCCGACCGACAGGAGCGGCAGGTTCAGCATGTCGTCACCGGAGTACCAGGCCAGGCCGCTCTGTGCGATGGCCCAGCTGGCGCGTCCGAGGTCGCCCTTGGCGTCCTTGTTGGCAACGATACGGGGGTGCTCGGCCAGCCGGACGAGTGTTTCCGTATTGATCGGGACACCGCTGCGGCCCGGGATGTCGTAGAGCATGACCGGGAGCTCGGTGGCGTCGGCGATCGCCGTGAAGTGCCGGAAAAGGCCCTCCTGCGGCGGCTTGCTGTAGTACGGGGTGACCGCGAGCAGGCCGTGGGCGCCGGTGCGCTCGGCCTGACGGGCCAGCTCGAGGGTGTGACGCGTGTCATTGGTGCCGATGCCCGCGACCACGTGGGCCCGGTCACCGACCGCTTCGAGTACGGCTCGTACGAGGTCGTTTTTCTCCGCGTCAGTGGTGGTCGGCGACTCACCGGTGGTGCCGTTGATGATCAGGCCGTCGTTGCCTGCATCCACCAGGTGGACGGCGAGCTGCTGCGCGCCGTCGAGGTCAAGTGCGCCATCCGCCGTAAACGGCGTGATCATGGCGGTGAGGACCCGCCCGAAGGGGGTCTGCGGAGTCGAGATCGGAGCCATGGGTAACACGCTACTCGCTGCCATGCTCGCGGTGTCCCCTCGGGGGACGTGATGAGGGTGTTGGAGCCCGGCACTGCCTGCTCGGGGGTTCAAGCAGTGCCGGGTCCGTTTGATCAGCCTAGATGAACTTTACGAAACGTGGCAATACGGACACTTCAGACTTGTTCCGTACATCCGTGCGGAACCGGATGATCGGGGCATACGGGGTGTCGGGGCGGGCAGGGCCGAACGGGCCGCGGGCCCGCCGGGCACGTGGTCGGCGGAGCTGACGCTCCGCCATAAAATTTGGTTAATGTCCCGAAAATCGGCACCGATCGGGCCTCTCGAGCGTCCTACTCCATAGAACGTCCGCCCGTCCTGCCCCCACAGCCCCAGGGCCAGCCCCGGGGTTCTGACCGTGAGGAGAGTCGTCCCCCATGTTCCGCCGGCGCGAACCCGTCCCGTTCGCCTTCGTCGCCGAGGCCGACCGATTCCGCAGCAACGTCACTCCGCCGCCGCGCGAGAGTCTGAGCAAGACCCAGATCGCCGCCCGTAGTCTGGTCGGACTGACCGTCGTCGCGGGGCTCGTCGGATCCCTGCTCTTCGGCATCCCCGCACTGCAGCCGAGCCACGCACCGGCGAAGTCGCAGCAGTCGGAGGCCTCCGAGGGGCGGTAGCCTCACGGGCACAGCCCAACCGAACGTGCATGTGAGTGAGGTCCTGCCGTGCCCCTGCCCTTCCTGACGGCCGACGGCGCATTCGACGCGCACGACACCGGGGAGACGCTCCCCTACGAAGACCCCGACCGCTGGCGTCGCCCCTACCGTCCGGGGCCCTGGCGGGTGGCCATCGCAGCGGTCATGCTGCTGCTCGGCTCGTTCATGCTGTTCGCCACCGTGATCATCGTGGCCGCCGGCACCTGGGCGGGCGCCCTGGGCGGTCTGCTCGCCTCGCTCGCCGTGGTCGGCTCCGCTCTGCGGCTGCTGCGCACGGGCGTCTGGGTGAGCCCCAAGGGGCTGCGCGTGGCCGGGTTCTTCACGACCCGGTCGATCCCCTGGAACCAGGTCGGCGAGGTCCGCACGGTGCAGCAGCCCGTGCGCTGGCTCGGCCTGCCGAGGACCGTGCAGGGCCAGGCCCTGACGGTGGCCGCGCGCGGCGGCGCCGAGCTGCCGGTCCTGCTGACCGACCACAGCGCCGATTTCCTGTCGCGTACCGAGGCCTTCGACCGGGCCGCCGGCTCGGTCGAGGCCTGGGCCGACGAGTACCGGGCCGTGCCGGCCTGAGCCGTCCCGCCCCCACCGCCCCCGAGGGGGCGGCCACCCGCACGGGAAGCCCGTACAGGCTCAGGCTTGTACGGGCTTTCCGTCGTGCAGGGAGATGGCCCGCTGCATGGCCTTGCGGGCCCGCGGGGTGTCGCGGGCGTCGTGGTAGGCGATGGCGAGGCGGAACCAGCTGCGCCAGTCCCCCGGCGCGTCCTCCGTCTCGGCCTTGCGGCGCGCGAAGACCTCGTCGGCCGAGTCCCGCAGGATCCGGCCGTACTTGTCCCGCTCCAGCTCGTCCACGGGCAGTCCGCCCTCTGCCTCCAGCTCGGCTCCGAGCTGGTTGGCCCGGGTGACGAACTGGGTGTTCTTCCAGAGGAACCAGACGCCGATGACCGGCAGGATCAGCACGGCCACCCCGAAGGTGACCGTGAGCAGGGTTCCGTGCCGGATCAGCATCAGGCCCCTGCTGCCGACCAGGACGAAGTACACGACCAGGACCGCGGCCGTGAGGAAGTAGAGGATCTTCGCGCGCATGGGTGAAGCCGCCTGCTCGTCAGCCGAGTTCGAGGAAGTTTTCCAGGCCGAAGGTGAGGCCCGGGGTCTGCGTCACGCGGCGCGCGCCGAGCAGGATGCCCGGCATGAAGCTGCTGTGGTGCAGGGAGTCGTGACGGATGGTCAGGGTCTCGCCCTCGCCGCCGAGGAGCACCTCCTGATGGGCCAGCAGGCCGCGCAGGCGGATCGCGTGGACCGGGACGCCGTCGACGTCCGCGCCGCGCGCGCCGTCGAGGGCGGTGGCGGTGGCGTCGGGCTGCGCGCCGAGGCCGGCCTCGGCGCGGGCGGCCGCGATGAGCTGCGCCGTACGGGTCGCCGTGCCGGAGGGGGCGTCGACCTTGTTCGGGTGGTGCAGCTCGATGACCTCGACGGACTCGAAGTAGCGGGCGGCCTGGGCCGCGAACTTCATCGTGAGGACGGCGCCGATGGAGAAGTTCGGCGCGATGAGCACACCGGTCGCCGGGGAAGCGGCGAGCCAGGTGTTCAGCCGGGCCAGGCGGTCCTCGGTCCAGCCGGTGGTGCCGACCACTCCGTGGATGCCGTGGCGGACGAGGAACTCCAGGTTCTCCATCACCGAGGCGGGGGTGGTCAGCTCGACCGCGACCTGGGCACCGGCCTCGGCCAGCGTCTCCAGCTTGTCTCCGCGGCCGAGGGCGGCCACCAGTTCCATGTCCTCGGCGGCCTCGACGGCCTTGACGGCCTCGGAGCCGATGCGGCCCTGGGCGCCGAGAACTGCCACGCGCAGCTTGCTCATGTCATTCCTTAAAGTGCGTACGGACCCGGGCCCTGTCCCGGGGCCCGGGCGACGTGCTCCTGAGGTGGGGCCCGGCTAGGCGACGGCCTCGTCCAGGCGGGCCGCCTGCTTCTCCTTCAGCGGGCCGATCACCGCGAGCGAGGGCCGCTGGGCCAGGACGTCCTGCGCGACCGAGCGCACCTCGTCGGGGGTGACGGCCGCGATCCGGGCCAGCAGGTCGTCGACCGACATCTGGTCGCCCCAGCAGAGCTCGCTCTTGCCGATCCGGTTCATGATCGCGCCGGTGTCCTCCAGGCCGAGGACGGTGGATCCGGACAGCTGGCCGACGGCCCGCCGGATCTCCTCGTCGGTGATCCCGTCGGCGGCGACCTTGTCCAGCTCGTCCCGGCAGATCCGCAGGACGTCGTGGACCTGGTTGGGGCGGCAGCCTGCGTAGACGCCGAAGAGGCCGGTGTCGGCGAAGCCCGAGGTGTACGAGTACACGCTGTAGGCGAGGCCGCGCTTCTCCCGGACCTCCTGGAAGAGGCGGGAGGACATGCCGCCGCCGAGCGCGGTGTTCAGTACGCCGAGCGCCCAGCGCCGCTCGTCGGTGCGGGCCAGGGCCGGCATGCCGAGGACCACGTGGGCCTGCTCGGTCTTGCGGTTGACCAGCTCGACGCGGCCGGAGGTGCGGATCCGCTTGGTGCCCGTGCGCGGACCGACCGGTTCGGCGTCGGTGCGGGTGAGGGCGCCGGCCTTCTCGAAGGCCGCGCGGACCTGGCGTACGACCTTGTTGTGGTCGACGTTGCCCGCGGCCGCCACGACCAGGTGGGTGGGGTCGTAGTGCTTCTTCCAGAAGCGGCGGATCCGGTCGGCGGTGAGCGCGTTGATCGTGTCGACGGTGCCGAGGACGGGGCGCCCGAGCGGGGTGTCCCCGTACATGGTCTGGGCGAACAGGTCGTGGACCATGTCGCCCGGGTCGTCCTCGGTCATCGCGATCTCTTCGAGGATGACTCCGCGCTCGGCGTCGACATCGGATTCGAGGATCAGCGAGCCGGTGAGCATGTCGCACACGACGTCGATGGCCAGCGGCAGGTCGGTGTCGAGGACCCGCGCGTAGTAGCAGGTGTACTCCTTCGCCGTGAAGGCGTTCATCTCTCCGCCGACCGCGTCGATCGCGGAGGAGATGTCGAGGGCACTGCGCTTCTCGGTGCCCTTGAAGAGGAGGTGCTCCAGGTAGTGCGTGGCGCCGTTGAGCGAGGGCGTCTCGTCCCGGGATCCGACGTTGGCCCAGATCCCGAAGGTGGCGGAGCGGACGGACGGCAGCGTCTCGGTGACCACGCGCAGTCCGCCGGGGAGGACCGTGCGGCGGACGGTGCCGATGCCGTTCGCGCCCTTGAGCAGTGTTTGGGTACGGGCGACGGCCCGCCCCTCCGAAGAGGGGCGGGCCGTCACACGGGAACTACGCGACGTCACTTGTCGGAGTCGTCCTTGTCAGCGTCGTCGCCGGCGGCCTCGCCGTCGATCACGGGGACCAGGGAGAGCTTGCCGCGCGAGTCGATCTCGGCGATCTCGACCTGGACCTTGGTACCGACCGCGAGCACGTCCTCGACGTTCTCCACGCGCTTGCCACCGGCGAGCTTGCGGATCTGCGAGATGTGCAGCAGACCGTCCTTGCCGGGCATGAGGGAGACGAAGGCACCGAAGGTGGTGGTCTTGACGACCGTACCCAGGTAGCGCTCGCCGACCTCCGGCATGGTCGGGTTGGCGATCTGGTTGATCGTGGCGCGGGCGGCCTCGGCGGCCGGACCGTCGGCGGCACCGATGTAGATGGTGCCGTCGTCCTCGATCGTGATCTCGGCGCCGGTGTCCTCCTGGATCTGGTTGATCATCTTGCCCTTGGGGCCGATGACCTCACCGATCTTGTCCACCGGGATCTTGACGGTGATGATCCGGGGGGCGAACGGGGACATGGCGTCCGGCGTGTCGATCGCTTCCATCATCACGTCGAGGATGTGGAGGCGGGCGTCGCGGGCCTGCTTGAGGGCGGCGGCCAGAACCGAGGCCGGGATGCCGTCGAGCTTGGTGTCCAGCTGGAGCGCGGTGACGAACTCCTTGGTGCCGGCGACCTTGAAGTCCATGTCGCCGAAGGCGTCCTCCGCACCGAGGATGTCGGTGAGGGCGACGTAGTGGGTCTTGCCGTCGATCTCCTGCGAGATCAGGCCCATGGCGATACCGGCGACGGGGGCCTTGAGGGGCACACCGGCGTTCAGCAGCGACATGGTGGAGGCGCAGACCGAGCCCATGGACGTCGAACCGTTGGAGCCGAGGGCCTCGGACACCTGACGGATCGCGTAGGGGAACTCCTCGCGCGTCGGGAGGACCGGCACGATCGCGCGCTCGGCGAGCGCGCCGTGGCCGATCTCGCGGCGCTTCGGCGAACCGACGCGGCCGGTCTCGCCGACCGAGTACGGCGGGAAGTTGTAGTTGTGCATGTAGCGCTTGCGGGTCACCGGGGAGAGGGTGTCCAGCTGCTGCTCCATGCGGAGCATGTTGAGGGTGGTGACGCCCAGGATCTGGGTCTCGCCACGCTCGAACAGCGCCGAGCCGTGCACGCGCGGGATGGCCTCGACCTCGGCGGCGAGGGTACGGATGTCCGTGATCCCGCGGCCGTCGATGCGGACCTTGTCCTTGATGACGCGCTCGCGGACCAGGGCCTTGGTGAGGCTGCGGTACGCGGCGGAGATCTCCTTCTCGCGGCCTTCGAAGGCCGGGAGGAGCTTCGCGGCGGCGATCTCCTTGACGCGGTCCAGCTCGGCCTCGCGGTCCTGCTTGCCCGCGATGGTCAGCGCCTGGGAGAGCTCGCCCTTCACCGCGGCCGAGAGGGCCTCGAAGACGTCGTCCTGGTAGTCCAGGAAGACCGGGAACTCGCCCTCGGGCTTGGCGGCCTTGGCCGCCAGGTCCGCCTGGGCCTTGCACAGGGCCTTGATGAAGGGCTTCGAGGCGTCGAGGCCGGCGGCCACGACCTCCTCGGTCGGCGCCTCGGCGCCGCCCTTGACCAGGGCGATGGTCTTCTCGGTGGCCTCGGCCTCGACCATCATGATCGCGACGTCGCCGTCCTCGAGCACGCGGCCCGCGACGACCATGTCGAAGACGGCGTCCTCGAGCTCGGTGTGCGTCGGGAAGGCAACCCACTGGCCGCGGATCAGCGCGACGCGGACGCCGCCGATCGGGCCGGAGAAGGGCAGGCCGGCCAGCTGGGTGGACGCGGAGGCGGCGTTGATCGCCACGACGTCGTACAGGTGGTCGGGGTTGAGCGCCATGATCGTCGCGACGACCTGGATCTCGTTGCGCAGGCCCTTCTTGAAGGACGGGCGCAGCGGGCGGTCGATCAGGCGACAGGTGAGGATCGCGTCCTCGGAGGGGCGGCCCTCGCGGCGGAAGAACGAGCCGGGGATCTTGCCGGCCGCGTACTGGCGCTCCTCGACGTCCACCGTCAGGGGGAAGAAGTCGAGCTGGTCCTTGGGCTTCTTCGACGCGGTGGTGGCGGAAAGCACCATCGTGTCGTCGTCCAGGTAGGCAACGGCGGAGCCGGCGGCCTGGCGGGCCAGACGGCCCGTCTCGAAGCGGATGGTGCGGGTGCCGAAGGAACCGTTGTCAATGACGGCCTCGGCGTAGTGGGTCTCGTTCTCCACTAGCGTTTTCTCCATTTTCGTCGTCTCCGTCCGCCACCCGTGTGGTGGTGGACGGTTGCGGAGAAGCGCTCCTGGCGTGCGGGCCGGTCTTCGATCGAAGCAGCCGGGCGAAGCCGCGTACGGGCTTTCCGGATGCCACTACCGAGGACCGGCGGCGTGGGAGGGCGCTCCTCCTCTTCAGTTGTGCGCGTCTTGCGACGCGGACGCTTCCAGACTACAAAGCGTCCGGTACGTCGCGCACGTACAGCAAAGGGAGCGGCCCACTCAATGTGGGAACCGCTCCCTTCACAGCGTCTTTACTTGGCGCCGGCCGCACCGCGGCGGATGCCGAGGCGCTCGACCAGCGTACGGAAGCGCTGGATGTCCTTCTTGGCCAGGTACTGCAGCAGGCGGCGACGCTGGCCGACCAGGATCAGCAGACCACGACGGGAGTGGTGGTCGTGCTTGTGGAGCTTGAGGTGCTCGGTCAGGTCCGAGATGCGGCGGGACAGCATCGCGACCTGGACCTCGGGGGAGCCGGTGTCGCCCTCCTTGGCACCAAACTCTGCGATGAGCTGCTTCTTGACTGCGGCGTCGAGCGGCACGCGTACTCCTTGTAATAGGTCTACATAGCCACCGAGTGCCCCAGGTCGAATTCTCTGGGGATCTTCCGTAACTCGGGAGGCGGGGTCCGCTGAGCGCAGCTTCCGGAGGACTCCGGGAGCGCGTACACAAGCGGCCGTCACACAGCGTACCAGGCTGCCGCAGCCCCTCGTCTCAGCTGGTGAGAGCGCGGGCCCGGGCGTAGACGTCGAGCACGGCCAGGGCCAGCGGGACCAGGCTGAGCAGGACCGCCGCCTCGGTGAGGTCGAGCAGCCGCCCCCAGAAGGGTGACAGACCCTTGCGCGGAATGACCAATGCAATTCCGGCGAAGAGGGCCGCACCGGCGGCGACCGCGGCGGAGAGCCAGAGCGTACGGATCTCCAGGCCGCTGTGGTCCCCGTACAGGGCGAGCTCCTTGAGCAGGGCGAGCGGCGGGTGCATCGCGAGGCCCAGGACGAGCAGGCCCAGGGCGGCGAAGCCGGCCACGAGGGTGCAGGCGACCTGGGAGGTGTAGCGGAAGAGGCGGGCGCGCAGCAGCATGGCGAGCCCGGTGGCCAGGGCCAGGAGCCGGGCCCAGGTGTTGTCCGAGAAGCCGAGGACGGCGGCCGAGCCGACGGCGACGGCGGCGCAGCCGCCGACGAGGCCGAGGAGCATCTCGTGGCCGCGGCGGGCCTGGGCGGCGATGGCCTCGGCGTCGAGCGGGGCTCCGGAGTCGTGTCCGTCGGTGGCGGAGCGCTCACCGTACGGCTCGCTCTCGTAGCGGTCCGGGGTCTCGTACTCGGCGGTGGCGCTCTGCGGGGCGGCGTAGCCGATGGGGAGGCGGGCGAAGCGGGCGGAGAGGCCGGGGAGGAAGGCGACGAGGCCGATGGCGGCGGGGGCGCAGACGGCCGCGGCGGAGGTGGCTCCGGCGTCGGCGGCGATCGCGGCGAAGGTGGCCAGGGTCCCGGTGGCGGCGAGGAAGGTGGTCGCCACGAAGGGGGCGTCGCCGTCGGGGGTGAGCGCGACGAGGGCGACGGAGGCGACGAGCACGCAGACGCAGCCGAGGAGGAACTGGAGCCGGCCGGGGCCCTGGCCCGCGGCGGGGGCGATGATGCCGGCGCCGGCGAGCAGCAGGTGCGGTACGGCGGCGAGGCCGAGGGCGACGGCGGAGCCCCGGTCGCGGTAGACCCGGGCGCGGACGCCCGCGGTGGCGGTGAGGAGCAGGCCGACGGAGCCGGCGATGATGCCGGGCAGTCCGTGCATGTCGTGCAGGACGGGGTCGGCGTACCAGAGGACGAAGCCGAGCAGGACGAAGAGGACGGCGGCGCCGGTCAGGCCCGCGCCGCGCAGCATGTCGTCGCTCCAGCGGTGGCGGTCGCGCACCACGGCGGCGGCGACGGCGTCGGAGACGTCGTCGAAGACGGCGGGCGGCAGGGATTCCGCGAAGGGGCGCAGGCTGAGGACTTCGCCGTCGAGGACCTGCTGGGCCGCGAGGGTGCGGGCGCCGTCGAGGACGGTGCCGCTGCGCAGGACCAGGTGGAAGCCGGTGGGTGCGCCGACGGGCTGGGTCTGGCCGGTGAGGCGCAGCAGCTCGGGGTAGATGTCGGCGACGGCGATGTCCTCGGGGAGGGCGACGTCTATGCGGCTGTCGGGAGCCACGACGGTGACCCTGCGGAAGCCGGTCGCCTCGGCGGTGTTCACCTGATGCCCCCCGGTGGGTGTGTGCGTTGGTGTGCGCGGGTGTGTGTTGCCGTGTGTTGCCGTGTGTTGCCGTGTGTTGCTGTGCCTGGGTGTGCGCCGGCGAGGGTGGTCCGTCCGCCGGTGCGCAGCCGATTCGCGGATGCGCATGCCGCGCGCGCCACCCTACCGGGAGGCCCGGTGACTGTCGGCAAGTAGGATCACCTCTCTGCGGAGGAGACCCCCTTCGCGCCCGGGACTTGAGGGCGCCGGTTGCGACGTCCCGTCTGTTTTCGAGGGATTGATGCTCCGGTGAGCCAGATCGTCGTCAAACGTCCGCCGCGGTCGCTGCCGCCGGAAGTGCCTTCGGACGAACTCAGGCTTGAGGCACCGCCGGAACTTCCCCGGGGGCAGCAGGAGGGCGTGCTGATGCAGCTCCTCCCGATGCTCGGGATGGGCTCGTCCGCCGTCTTCTTCTTCATGCCGGGTGCCGCGCCGTTCATGCGCATCATGGGCGTGCTGATGATGGTGTCGACGGTGGGCATGCTGGTGGCCCAGCTGGTGCGGCACCGGCGCGGTACGCAGGGGCAAATGGCGGATATCCGGCGGGACTACCTCAAGTACCTGGCGCAAACCCGTCGTCAGGTACGGAGGACCGCGCGGGCCCAGCGTGACGCGCAGCTCTATCTGCACCCGGCTCCGGAGCAGTTGTGGTCGGTGGTGGCCGAGGGTTCGCGGCTGTGGGAGCGGCGGGTCGGCGATCCGGACTTCGGGCAGGCCCGGCTGGGGCTGGGCGCGCAGCGGCTGGCGACCCCGCTGGTGGCTCCGGACACGGCGCCGGTGGACGAACTGGAGCCGCTGACGGCGGGCGCCATGCAGCGTTTCCTGAGGGTGCACTCCTCGCTGGACGGGCTGCCGATGGCGGTGTCGTTGCGGGCGTTCTACCACGTGACGGTCTCCGGGGAGCCGGAGTCGGCGCGGGGCACCGCGCGGGCGCTGGTGGCCCAACTGGCGACGCTGCACTCCCCCGAGGACCTGATGGTGGCCGTGGTGGCGGCGCCCGGTTCGGTGGCGGAGTGGGACTGGGTGAAGTGGCTGCCGCACACCCAGCTGCCGGGGCAGATCGACGGGGCCGGCACGAAGCGGCTGTTCGGCGACGACCTCGGGGAGGTGGAGGGGCTGCTCGGTTCCCGCCTGGAGGGGCGGGCTCGGTTCAGCCGGGAGGGCTCCCCCGTGCTGGACCAGCCGCACGTGGTCCTCGTACTGGACTCGGGGTCCCGCGGGGGTCTGGTGCCGCCGGACTCGGTGTTCGCGGCGGCGGAGGGTCTGCAGGGGGTCACCGTGGTCGAGGTGGTGGCGGGCGAGCTGGACGAGGCGCGCGGCGGGCTGTCGGTCGTGGTGCGGCCGGGCCGGCTGCGGCTGGAGTCGGGTGCGGGCTTCGCCTACGAGGGTCTGCCGGACACCCTGTCGCTTCCGGCGGCCGAGGCACTGGCCCGGCAGCTGGCGCCGCTGCGGACGGGCGGCGGGGACGACGACGAGCCGCTGCTGGCCAATCTGGACTTCACCGACCTGCTGAACCTGGGCGACGCGGCCGCCGTGGACGTGGCCCGGACCTGGCGGCCGCGCTCGGCCGGCGAGCGGCTGCGGGTGCCGATCGGGGTCGGCGAGGACGGCTCCCCGGTGATGCTGGACCTGAAGGAGGCCGCGCAGGAGGGCATGGGCCCGCACGGTCTGTGCGTGGGCGCGACCGGTTCCGGCAAGTCGGAGCTGCTGCGCACGCTGGTGCTGGGGCTGGCCGTCACGCACACCTCGGAGACGCTGAACTTCGTGCTCGCCGACTTCAAGGGCGGTGCGACCTTCACCGGGATGGGGCAGATGCCGCACGTGGCGGCGGTCATCACCAACCTGGCGGACGACCTCACGCTCGTGGACCGCATGGGCGACTCGATCCGCGGCGAGCTGCAGCGCCGCCAGGAGCTGCTGCGCTCGGCGGGCAACTACGCGAACATCCACGACTACGAGAAGGCCCGCGCGGCGGGTGCTCCGCTGGAGCCGCTGGCCTCGCTGGTGCTGGTCATCGACGAGTTCTCCGAGCTGCTGACCGCGAAGCCGGACTTCATCGACATGTTCATCCAGATCGGCCGCATCGGCCGGTCGCTGGGCGTGCACCTGCTGCTGGCCTCGCAGCGGCTGGAGGAGGGCAAGCTGCGCGGGCTGGACACGTACCTCTCGTACCGGATCGGTCTGCGGACCTTCTCGGCGGCGGAGTCGCGGACCGCGATCGGCGTGCCGGACGCCTACCACCTGCCGTCGGTGCCCGGTTCGGGCTACCTGAAGTTCGGTACGGACGAGATGACGCGCTTCAAGGCCGCGTACGTCTCGGGCACCTACCGCTCGGGCGGGCCGGACCTGTCGGTCGGGCTGTTCCCGGTGGAGCGGCGGCCCGTGCTGTTCACGGCGGCGCCGGTGCCCGTGGTGTACGCGGCTCCGGACCCGGCGTACCTGTCGGCGCGGGCGGAGCAGGAGGCGCGGGCCGGGGACGACGCGCTCGCGGACACGGTGCTGGACGTGATCGTGGGACGGCTGGAGGGGCAGGGGGTGCCGGCGCACCAGGTGTGGCTGCCGCCGCTGGACCAGGCTCCGCCGCTGGACCAGCTGCTGCCGGCGCTGGCGCCGAGCGCGGAGCGCGGGCTGCACGCGGAGGGGTACACGCGGCCGGGCGGGCTGGTGGTGCCGCTCGGGCTGATCGACAAGCCCTTCGAGCAGCGGCGCGAGGTGCTGTACCGGGACTTCTCGGGTGCGGCGGGCCACATGATGGTGGTCGGCGGTCCGCAGTCGGGCAAGTCCACGCTGATGCGGACGCTGATCTCCTCCTTCGCGCTGACGCACACCCCGCGCGAGGTGCAGTTCTACGGGCTGGATTTCGGCGGCGGCGGTCTGTCCTCGCTGGCGGAACTGCCGCACGTGGGCGGGATCGCGTCCCGGCTGGACCCGGAGCGGGTGCGGCGCACGGTCGCCGAGGTGGCCGGGGTGCTGCGCCGGCGCGAGGAGTTCTTCCGCGCGAACGGCATCGACTCGATCGGCACCTACCGGCGCCGGCGGGCCGCGGGCGAGCTGCCCGGGGAGGCCTGGGGCGACGTGTTCCTGGTCGTCGACGGCTGGGGCGGGTTCCGGGGCGAGTACGAGGCCCTGGAGCAGGTCGTCACGGACATCGCGTCCCGCGGACTGGGATACGGCATCCACGTGGTGATCACGGTCGCCCGGTACATGGAGGTCCGGGCCGCGCTGAAGGACCAGATCCTCAGCCGGCTGGAGCTGCGCCTCGGCGATGTCATGGACTCCGAGTTCGACCGCAAGGTGGCGGCGAACGTCCCGACGGGGATGCCGGGCCGCGGCCAGGTCGCGGAGAAGCTGCACTTCCTGGGGGCGCTGCCGCGGGTCGACGGCTCGCACGCGGCGGAGGACCTGTCGGAGGCCACGGCCGCCTTCGTGGACGCGGTGAAGCAGAACTGGACGGGTCAGGCCGCGCCCGGCGTGCGGCTGCTGCCGCGGCTGCTCCACGCGGACCAGCTCCCGAAGGGCGGGGAGTACCCGGAGCGCGGGATCGCGATCGGCATCGACGAGACCGAGCTGGAGCCGGTGTTCGTCGACTTCGAGACCGACCCGTTCCTCCTCGTGTTCGGCGAGAGCGAGTCGGGCAAGACGAACCTGCTGCGGCTCATCTCGCAGCGGATCGCGGAGCGCTACGGCCCGGACCGGGCCCGGCTGGTGGTCGGCGACTACCGGCGCAGCCTGCTCGGCGCGCTGCCGGAGGAGCACCTGCTGGAGTACGCGCCGATGGCGAGCTCCCTGCAGATGCACATGGAGGCGCTGGCCGGGGTGTTCGCCCGCCGGCAGCCCCCGCAGGACGTCACTCCGCAGCAGTTGCGCGACCGCAGCTGGTGGACGGGCCCGGACGTGTTCATCATCATCGACGACTTCGACCTGGTGGCCACGAGTCAGGGCAATCCGCTGGCGCAGCTGGTGGAGTTCCTGCCGTTCGCGCGCGACACGGGGGTCCGCTTCATCATCGCGCGCAGTTCGGCGGGTGCCTCGCGGGCGCTGTACGAGCCGTTCATGCAGCGGATCAAGGAGCTGGGCGCGCAGGGCGTGGTGCTGTCCGGCGATCCGTCGGAGGGAGACCTGGTCGGCAACGTGCGGCCGCGGCCCATGCCCCCGGGCCGGGCGTCCTTCGTCTCGCGCAAGCGCGGGACCTCGCTGATCCAGATCGGGCGGATGCCGGGGCTGTAGGGCGGACGGCGGATGGCAGATGGCGAACGGCGCGCGGGGCCGGGCGGCCGGGAGGGTTCCGGAAAGCTCCCCGCGCGCGGCCGGCCGGCGTCGATAATCGGCGGCAGGGATCGCACCACCGAAGGAGAGGCCGCGCATGGGCACTCAGCAGGAGAAGGACGAGCTGTACGGGCTCGACATCAGCGGCGTCGAGTGGGAGGGCCCGCCCGGGACCTCTCCCGACGAGGAGCGGGTCGAGATCGCCCATCTGCCCGAGGGAGCGGTGGCGATGCGGTCCTCGCTGGACCGGGACACGGTGCTGCGGTACACCGCCGCCGAGTGGGAGGCGTTCGTACTCGGCGCCAGGGACGGGGAGTTCGACCTCGACCGGGATCCGCGCTAGGACCCGGCCGGGATCCGCGCCAGGACCCGTAGGGCTCCCGCGGACGGAGGAAGGGGCGCGCCCGGTGCGGGCGCGCCCCTTCTCCTCGTGCTTCGCCGTGGCCGGTGGTGCTCCGCCCGGCGGCGCTTCGCGGTACCGCGGGCCTAGTAGGCCTCGGTGAACAGGCGCGAGGCCTTCACGTCGGTGGCGCGGTAGTCGTTCTTGCCGCGCTCGATCAGGTCCGCGACCAGGCGCAGCTGGGCGCGCATGTGGTCGGCCTTGGCGTTGTACTTGCGCTGCAGCTCGACGTACTGGATGTGCGCCTCGCCGTCCCAGGTGTCGGTGACGACCGTCAGGGCCGCGCCCATCTCGTCGAGGTCCTTCTTGATGTTGTCCGAGACGATGCGGATGCGGTCCGCCATCATCTGGACGCTCTCGTACCGGACCTTGGTGTGCCCGTCGTTCGCGGTCATGCTCTTCTCCTTCGCACGGGGCGGGGCAGGTGGGTGGGGAAGCGGATCGGATCCCGCCGGTCAGATCCCGTTGAGGGCGGAGGTGTTGCCACCGCCACTGGCGGACTTGACCGACTGGAAGGCCGAGACCACGTCGTCGTCCTGCGCGTTGCTCAGGTTCTTGGTCTGCCCGACCGCGTTGTGCAGGACGCCGAGCAGCCGGCGGATCTCGTCGTGGTCCTCGTTGACGACCGTCTGCGCGGAGGTGAACCCCGACGCACCCACACCGGTCCAGCCCGCACTGACGGTGGCCAGGATGTCCGCCAGCTCCCGGGACTGCCGGGTGACGCTGTCGGCGGTCTCCGAAATCTTGTTCAGTGCCTGCTTTACCGGGTCATCAGCGAGTCCGAAATTGTTGGTCATCCGAAGCTCCTCATCTCTCAATTCGCCAGACATGAACGGCGGATCGCGCGGCGGAGCGGTGCTTCGAGGGGGCGGTTTTCAGCCACCCGCCCCCGGGTCCCCTCCGCTTCACACACCATCCCCGATCACAGTCGTGAAGCCTCCGATCACTGTAGTCAGTTGATCGGCCTTACCCAACACAGCCCTTTGGGATCTGTTGATGAACCGTGACCGTTCACAGCAAACGGCGCCGCCGGTTCCGGGCCTCCCGCACCACCGTGGCGGTACCGGCGATCACGGCGATGAGCACGCCCCCGATCCCCAGCGCGTACGTGCCGAGCCGTTCGTCGCGTTCGCGCGCCGTCTCGCTCGTGTGCATCGCGGCCGGTTCCGGGGCCGCCGCACGGGGCGGCCCGGGATCCGGTACGGGGGCCTTGGGGGGCTCCGCCCCCGCCGCGGACTGGGTCAGCGCGCGGACCGGGTCGACGACGCCCCAGCCCACGTAGTCGTCGTGGCCCTTGACGGAGCGCTCCGCGGTGTTCTGGAGCTGCCAGATCACTTCCTGCGCCGTCCACTCGGGGTGCTTGGCGCGCAGCAGGGCGGCCACCCCGGCGACGTAGGGGGCGGAGAAGCTGGTGCCGTTGTCCACGCACTGGCCGAAGCCGGGGACGGTGGAGACCATGTCGACCCCGGGCGCCGCGATCCCGATGAAGGAGCCGGGCTGGGAGAAGGCGGCGCGCTCGTTGTTGCGGTCCGAGGAGCCCACGGCCAGGACGCCGGGGAAGGCCGCCGGGTAGGTGGCGCGCTTCTTCCCGGTCAGGCCCTCGTTGCCCGCCGAGGCGACGACGACCACGTTGGCCTCCACGGCCTTCTTGACGGCCTGGCCGAGCTTGGAGTCCTGGGTCATCGCCGCCTCGGTGTCCTGCGAGATGTTGATGACCTGGGCGCCCTTGGACACCGCGTGCGTGATGGCCTCGCTCAGGGTCTCGGCGTTGCCGTTGCCCTGCCCGTCGTTCTGCCGGATCGGGATGATCGTGGCCTCGGGGGCGAGCCCGACGAAGCCGGTACCGGGCTTCGGGCGGGCCGCGATCAGCCCGGCGACCTTGGTGCCGTGCCCGACGGTGTCCGCGGTGCCGTCGCCCTTGGCGTCGAGGAAGTCGCGGCCCGCCCCGATGTCGAGGGCGTCGCTGAGCTGCGGGTTGACCCGGTCGACGCCGGTGTCGATGACGGCCACGCGGACGCTCTTCCCGTCCTTGGAGCGGCCCTTGGTGTCCACCCACAGCTCATCGAGCAGCAGCCGCTGGAGCGCCCAGGGCCGGTCCTCGATCTGCTTCTTCATCGGGAAGGTGCACTCGCCGGCGCCCGCGAGGCGCAGCGGGTACGGGGTCTCGCGCGCGCTCCCGTACGAGGACTGCGGCGCGGCCCCCAGGCCGAGGGCGGCGGCCGCCAGCAGGGCGGCGAGGGCGGGCTTCGCCGCGGTGCGCACGAGGGCGGGCTTCGCCGCGCTGCGGCGCATCACGAACCCTGGGGCTGGCGGGCGGAGTTGCTGTCGAGGCGGGGCCCCTTGGAGAGGAACTCCGACCAGGCGATGGGCACCGTCACCGGGACCACGTCCGCGTAGCCGAGCCGGGCCTGGGCCTGGCTCGGCGCGGGGCGGCCGTCGGAGGTGGCGGGCCCGCCCTGGCCGGGGCTCGCACCCGGTCCGGGTGAGGGCTGGGCCGCGTCGCTGTCGCCGTTGGCCTGGACGGCGTACCGCAGGCCGGTGTCGGTGACCAGGAAGAGCGCGCCGCCCGCGGTGGTCTGGCGGCCCTGCGCCTGCGTGTAGAGGAGGCCGGTGCCCGGAGTGACGTAGGCGCTCGTGCCGGTGGCGGTGATGTCGACGGGGAATCCGGTGCCGGCCCAGGTGCTCAGTGTCTGGCGGCCCTGGGCGTCGACCGAGCGCAGCACGCTGCAGACGGTGTCGCGGGCGCCGTCCGCCGCGGCTCCGGTGGCGCGCACCTCGTTGATCCGGTCGGTCTTCTTCTGCGGCCACTTCGCGTCGCCCTTGAAAGGCGTGCGGTCCGGGTTGATGGACTGGAGGTCCACCTCGTGGGGCTTGCCGTGCATGTCCAGCCGGTCGGTGGCGGGCGAGGAGATCATCAGCCAGGCGACGAAGTCGGAGACGGGGACCACCTTGCCGGGCACCACCAGGTAGTGCTGCGCGCCGGAGCCGGTCACGGCCTTCAGCACCATGCCGACCTTGTCGTCGGTGCTGGCCAGGCCCTTGACCCCGGCGGCCGTCCCGGCCTTGCCGCCCGGCAGCTCGGGGAAGGCCAGGTCGTCGCCGGAGCCGAGGGTGGCCAGCCACTCCTCGGTGACCGGCTGCGGTACGGCGCTGCCGCCGACCAGCGCGTTGGTCATGGTGCGCGCGTCCGCGGTGCCCTCGGGGAACTTGTACTTCGTGCCCGTCGCGTCGACGAGGTAGCGGGCCCTGCCCTGGCCGGTGCTCTGGACGTACAGGGCCTGGGAGTCGGAGAGCCGGCGCCCGTCGTCCATCAGGTGCGCCTCGCGGTCGGCCAGGACGAAGGCGGCCGTCTGCACGCCCTTGCCGTTGCCGCCGGGCTGCTGGCAGACGGCCCAGCGCTTGGCCTTCCCCGCCTCCGCG
The DNA here is from genome assembly GCF_042722885.1 of Streptomyces sp. NPDC058401. Lineage (NCBI taxonomy): Bacteria > Bacillati > Actinomycetota > Actinomycetes > Kitasatosporales > Streptomycetaceae > Streptomyces > Streptomyces sp. NPDC058401. Next base: position 6,136 of record NZ_JBHXKA010000114.1, on the reverse strand, counting down.
GGGGCGGGGAGCCGGTCGGGGGCGTACGGGATGCCGATGATGGGGCCGCGCGGAAGCTTGCCGGCGTCCAGCACCTTGTCCTCGACCTGCACGACCTTGGCCTTGTTCGGGTCGAGCAGCAGGCGGGCGGAGGCGAGGTTGAGCACGGGGTGCAGGCGGGTCTGGTCCTTGCCGTTGACCTTGGTGGTCAGGACGACGTAGCGGGTCGTCGAGTCCTTGCCGACGATGACGTGGTCGCCGGGGGTGTCCCAGCCCTTGGGGGCCGTCGGCTTGAACATCCCCCAGGCTCCGAAGGCGGCGAGGACGACCGCCGCGGTGATCACACCGGGCAGGACGGCGCGCAACGGTCGCGGAGCACCCTCCTCCGAGCCGCTCGCGGAAGGCTGAAGGAACGCGGCCACCGTGCGTCGCTTCGCAAAGGTGTACGCGTTGAGCTCATCACGTCGTGAGGCCATGGCCGCCTGATTCTCCCCGCACGGCCCGGTCGGTGGGTACGGTCTCCGGGCCTCTATTGTCCGACCGGCCACCTACTATGCCTCTTGACGGAGGGTGGGCGGGGGCCGGGTAGGGTGAGGCAGCCGCTCCACGCCTTCCTGGCCGGGGGAAACAGGGGTGTTGGGGCGGATTGGGGAGATTCCGGGGGCGAGCGGCCGGCTGTCGCGCGTGCTGCCGGGGCTCAGGGGTACGGACCCCGGAAAGGTGAGGTGCGCGAGTGATGGCCACTGCCGTGAGGCCGCGGACCGGGGCGCCCGCACCCGCGCCCGCCGGAGTGACCCCGCATCCGAAGTCCGGCCCGGGGCGTTTCGGGCCGTTCCGATTGCAACAACTCGTGCTCCTCCAGGTCGCCACGGCCGCCCTGTTGGCGGCCTGGGTGGTGGAACCGCTGCTGCTGGCACCGGCCGGTGTGCTCGCCCTGGTCCTCGTCCTGCTCGCGGTCGTCCGCAGGCACCGGCGTTCGCTGCCCGAGTGGATCGGCGGAGCGCTGGCGCTGCGCGCACGCCGCCGCCGGGCCGCCGCCACGGCGGTGCCGGCCGGCACGGAGCCGGGGCTGGCCCCGCTCGTCGAGGCCGAACCGGCTTTGCGCACGCTCACGTTCAGCGAGCGGGAGCGCGACCGTGACCGGCGGCCCGTCGGGATGGTCGGCGACGGCACCTTCCTGACCGCGGTGGTCCAGGTCGACACGGACGCCACCGCACTGCGGCCCGACCGGGCGGCGCGGCCGCTGCCGCTGGCCCTCGTACGGGACGTCCTCGAAGTGGACGGCATCCGGCTGGAGTCGGCGCAGCTCGTGCAGCACACCCAGCCGGCCCCGGCTCCGCACCTGCCGGCCCAGTCGATGGCCGCGCGCAACTACGCCCCGCTCCAGGCCCTGACCGGGAGCCCGGCGGTGCGGCTCACCTGGATCGCGCTCAAGCTGGATCCGGAGCTGTGCCCCGACGCGGTCACCGCGCGCGGGGGCGGGCTGGTGGGGGCGCAGCGGTGTCTGGTGCGGGTCGCGGACCAGTTGGCGAGCAGGCTCGCGGGGGCCGGGTTCCGTGCGACGGTGCTCACGGAGCAGGAGCTGACGGGCGCACTGGCCACGTCCTCCTGTGCGAACCCGATGGCGATCACGCAGGCGGGGCGGTCGGCGGCCACGGGACGGCGTACCGAGGAGACCTCGCGGACCTGGCGCTGCGACGACCGGCGGCACACCACGTACTGGATCAGCCGCTGGCCCCAGTTGGGCGGGGGCGGGGCGGGACTTCCGCAGTTCGTCGCGCTGTTGACCTCGCTGCCCGCGCTGGCGACGAACTTCAGCCTGACCATGACCCCGGCCGCCCGGCACGAGGTCACCCTGACCGGGCACGTACGGCTCACCGGACGCAGCGACGAGGAACTCGTCACCGCGCGGCGCGGGCTGGAGCAGACGGCCCGGGGAGTCAAGGCCGGGCTGGTGCGGCTGGACCGCGAACAGGTGCCGGGGCTGCTGGCGTCGCTGCCGCTGGGAGGTGCGCGATGAGGGGCTCTCGCTCTACGGGGCGTTCCGCGGGGCGTTCCGCGCCGGGGTCGGAGCAGGCGTCGGCGCAGAGGCCGGAGCCGCGGGGCTCGATGCGGGGCGGCTTCGGGCTGGTCGGCCCGCGCCGGGAGCGGCACGTGGTGCAGGCCGCGGAGCTGGACGCGCTCGCGCTGCCCGTCGGCGACGACGGGGTCGTCATCGGCGTGGACTCGGGGGGCCGCCCGGCGGTCCTCGGCATCAACCGGCCCACGCCGTACGAGGTCACGCTCATCGGCGGCCTGTGGACGGCGCAGGTCCTCGCCCTGCGGGCGGCCGCCACCGGGGCGCGGGTGACGGTGGAGACCGGGCGCGGCCAGGTGTGGTCCGGGCTGGCCCAGGCCGCGGGCGGCGGCCAGCAGTGCGTGACCCTGCACGACGTGGGCCGGGTCCCGCCGCAGGGCGCCTCGGCGGGCAGCCCGGTCCTGGTGATCCGCGACTGCGGCATGCGGCCGCCGCGGGGCCGCGTGGCGGCGGGACCCTGGCAGTCCGTCCTGACCCTGCTCCCGTACCTGAGCCCGGCGGCCCCCCGACTGGTGCGCAACGCCTCCCTGGTCGGCATCCAGCGGGTCTCCCCCGACGAGGCCGAACAGCTCGGCCGCCTGATGCTGCTGCCCGCGGCGGCGGTGGAGTCCCTGCCGACGCTGGGCGACGGGGTCACCCTGTGGTGCACCGAGCGGGACCGCCAGTTCGTGATGACACAGCCGACGGATGGCGAAACGGGCCTGCTGGGCCCGTCACGACGCATCGACTGACCGGCGGGAGCCAGGAGTACTGCGAGGTTCAGCCTCACGGGGGACCCCGGGTCGCGGGGTGGGCACTCGGGAGGGACCGGTTCGAGGGACGTGACGCGCGGATCCTGGTCGGCCCGGGTCTGCGCGTGCGGGGCACCCGGGAACTCGGCGGTCCGGGAGTCGGCGGCCGCGGCCGCCGGCCCGAAGCGGGCAGAGCATGCGCGACCGTGGAACCGGGAGGGCGTGCAGCCTGCTCAGGCGCGGTCCTCGCCGTCGGACCTTTGCAGACCGGGGCTGACGTGCCGAGCCGGGCAAGGGGAGGAGTCGGGCGGAAGTCCGCGGCGGGGGCGGGTTGGCGATCCGCAGGGTGGGAACGGGTGGGGTGGGGGCCGGTACGCATGCGGTGGCCGGCTGAGGGCCTGCGCGCACGCGTCGGGTTGCCCGAGCGGCCCGTAGGGCGGGAGCGGGGTGGCCCGTGGCGGTCTGCCGGGGCGGAGGGGGAAGGGGATTGGCCGGGGATCCGGCCTCATGGGCAGGATGGGGCGGCCCGGGACTTGCCGTCGGCCTTGGGTACGGGCAGACGGGGGCGGATACCGGCTGCGGGACCCGATTAGGCTGGGCGGCGGCGTGGCGCGGTGGGACGCCGGACCAGTGTTCGACATATCAGGAGGACCAGTGAGCGGCGATCGGAACGAGAGGCGCGGCGGGACGTGGGACGTCCCGACGGACGATCAGTCCGACGCGGAGCCCGAGCTGACGGGCGAGTTCACCATCGACTACACCCCGCCGGCCTGGTACACGCAGGGCGCCGCCCCGGCGGCCGCCGCGATCCCGGGCCTGCCCGAGGGCAGCGGCTTCGAGCCCCACCGGCCGCCGTCGGACCTGGAGACGCCTCCGACGATGCGCATCGCGCCGCCGACTCCGCGCGCGGAGTCGAACGCACAGGCACCGAGGCAGGGACAGGGACAAGCACAGGGACAGGCCTCGGGCGTGCCGTACCCGGGCACCCCCGACGCACCCACGGCACTGACCGGGAACCCCTCGGCCGCCGCACCGTACGCTCCGGCCGCCGACGCCCCTGTTCCGCCCCACCCGCCGGCGCCAGGCACCGGACTGCCGTCGCAGCACCTGTCGGCCCCGGACAACGCCGCACCGCCCCAGGCTCCGGCCCCGGGCACCGGGCTGCCGTGGCAGCCGGCGGCTCCGAACAGCCCCGAACCGGCCTACGTCCCGGTCCCGGACCCCGGACTCCCGGCGTACCCGTCGGCCGCAGACAGCGCCGCGCCTTCCCACACGCCGAGCCCTGAGACCGGACCGCCGCCGGTCCCGCCGGTCCCGTCGGGCTCTGACAGTGCTGTACCGCCCCACGCCCCGGCCCCGGCCCCGGAAACCGAACTGCCGCCGTACCCGGGCACCCCGGCCCCGCCGCAGCCCTCGGCCATCGACGCTGCCGCCCTGCCGCCGGCCCCGCCGGTCCCGCCGGTCTCGGACAGCGCCGTACCGTCCCGCACGCCGGACCCGGCGGCCGCCGACGCTGCCGTCCCGCCGTACGCGCCGGTCGCGGACGGTGGCGCGGCTGCCGGCGGTGAGGGTGCGGAAGGTGTCGTGGCGCAGGGGTGGCCGGGCGGAGGCCCGGATGCCGGGGCGCCGGCCGATCGGGAGCCCCTGGGCGACCCGTACGCGTCCGCGCCCACCGGCGCGGAGCACGGCGACCCGCCGGCCCGCCCGGACGCAGCGGCTTCGTACGCCGCCCGCCCGCCGTACGAGAACCCGGCGCCGCCCGCTGTCGTGCGTACGCCGACTCCCCCTGCGGGGACGGCCGTTCCGGCGCCGCGCGCGGCGGACACGTTCGAGGGATCTCCCGGCGCCGAACTGCCGCGGTGGCATTCGGAGTTGACTTCGCCGGTGGATCCGCAGGCCGGGTACGACATCCTGCCGCCCGCCCCTCACCAGCCCCAGCCCCAGGCGCCGACGCCGGCGCCGGACGCCGGGTACGGATTCCCGCCCGCCCAGCAGCCGCAGCAGCAGCAACAGCCGCCGCAGCCCCAGCAGTACGCCGATCCCCGCGGCGGCCAGTGGCAGCAGGGTCCCCCCGGTCCGCAGGGCCCGCAGGGTCCCCACGGGCACGACCCCCGCTACGGTGCGGCGCAGCCCTCCGGCGGCGCCCCCCTCGGCTACACCGCGGCCGTCGAGCTGTCTTCCGACCGCCTGCTCCGCGGCAAGCAGAAGGCGAAGAGCGGGAACAACGCCTCCGGAGGCGGCGGTCTGTTCCGGTTCGGCGGCAAGGCGGCGGAGGCGGAGCGGCGCCGCAAGCTGGAGCTGATCCGCACGCCGGTCATGTCCTGCTACCGCATCGCCGTCATCAGCCTGAAGGGCGGCGTCGGCAAGACCACGACCACCACCGCCCTCGGCGCCACCCTCGCCACGGAGCGCCAGGACAAGATCCTGGCCATCGACGCGAACCCCGATGCCGGCACGCTCGGCCGCCGCGTGCGCCGCGAGACCGGGGCCACGATCCGGGACCTGGTCCAGGCGATCCCGTACCTGCACTCGTACATGGACATCCGCCGGTTCACCTCCCAGGCGCCCTCCGGTCTGGAGATCATCGCCAACGACGTGGACCCGGCCGTCTCGACGGCCTTCAACGACGAGGACTACCGCCGCGTCATCGAGACGCTCGGCCGCCAGTACCCGATCATCCTCACCGACTCGGGCACGGGGCTCCTCTACTCCGCCATGCGCGGGGTCCTGGACCTGGCCGATCAGCTGATCATCATCTCGACCCCGTCGGTGGACGGCGCGAGCAGCGCCAGCACCACCCTCGACTGGCTCTCCGCGCACGGGTACGCGGACCTCGTCTCGCGTTCCCTCACGGTGATCTCGGGGGTCCGCGAGACCGCCAAGATGATCAAGGTCGAGGACATCGTGCGGCACTTCGAGACCCGCTGCCGCGGAGTCGTCGTGGTCCCCTTCGACGACCACCTCGCGGCCGGCGCCGAGGTCGACCTCGACATGCTCCGGCCCAAGACGCGCGAGGCCTACTTCAACCTCTCCGCCCTGGTCGCCGAGGACTTCATCCGCGCCCAGCAGCAGGCCCCCCAGAACCACTGGGGCCAGCCCCAGCCGCCCCAACAGCCCTACCCGCAACAGCAGCCCCCGCAGCCGCACCAGTACCAGCAGCCGCAGGCCCCGTACGGGCAGCAGCCCTACCCCACCCCCGGCCAGCCCTGGCCCCAGCAGCCCGGTCAGCCCCAGCCGGGCGGGCCCCCGCGCGACCCGCGCCTGGGCTGACGCGGCCGGCGCACGCACGGCACCGGCACGGCACAAGCGCGAGGGCCCGTACCGCCCCGGGATCCCCGGGGCGGTACGG
>NZ_JBHXKA010000113.1:0-26170 GCF_042722885.1 Streptomyces sp. NPDC058401 | reverse complement strand
GGCGTTCGCGTACTGGGCGTACGTGGTCGCCTCGGCAGTGCGGCCAGGCGCGGTGCCAGGCGTCGCGGGCCCGGCAAGATCCGAAAGAGACGGCCTAGCCGCCCCCGTCCGGCAACGTGCGCGGGCCGAAACTGCCGTAGCCCGGCATGCCGCACCAGCCCGACCAAGACCTACGGTGAGCCCTCCGGCGGGGGGCCGGAGCGGGGGCGGGGCGGGGGCGGGGCCGTGGCACACGGGGGTCTGGGGCCGGCGGGGGCGGTCTGGGGGATCGGCGTGGCAGTGGCGGGCCTCGCCCTCGCGACGGATTACCGCGGGGCGGCACACCGGACCGCCTACCGCGTCCCTGTCCCGGCGCACACCGGACCGGCGGGCCTGACGGACCCACCCCGGCCCACCGCCTACCCCGCCGGCCGCCCCTTGGGCCTGCGCAGCCCCGCGGCGGTGAGCCGGCGGACCAGCTCCTTGCTGCCGATCTCCACCGCGCCCGCGCCCACCGCGTCCGCGTAGCGCTGCTCCGGGACGTCGTAGTGGTCGCGTTCGAAGGCCTTCGGTGGGCAGCCGATCGCTGCCGCGAAGGCGTGCAGTTCCTCGAAGGAGGTGTCGCTGACCAGGTGCGACCACAGGCGGCCGTGCCCCGGCCAGTCGGGCGGGTCGATGTACACCGTCACGGGCGGCTCATTCCCCGAAGCTGAAGGAGGAGCCGGAGCCCGGACCGGAACCGGAGCCGCCGAGCACCGGCCCCAGCCCGCCCACCGGCGCCACCCGTACGCCAGCCTCCGAGCACACCCACATCGGGTCCGGCCCGAGCTCGGGCTCCACGTCCAGCGCGTGCGGCTCGCCGTGTCCGCAGACCGGGCACAGCGGCCAGCGGCCGTACTTCTCCAGCAGTGCGTCCTTCACGTCCTGGGCGACGAGTCCGGCGAGGAAGTCGGCGCCCTGCGGCCATTCCTCCACCCACCAGCGGCGGTGTGTGACCGCGTCCTCGACGAGCGAGACGACGTCGGCCTCTGCGACCTCGCCCGCGACGAGATCGGCGAGTACCAGGGCGCGTGCGGCGTGCAGCGCCTGTTCAAGGGGGGTCGCGTGGTCCATGGAGACATTGTGGACCCGGACCGGGCCCGTGGCGAAGGTCCTCTTGCGCCGGTGACTTATGGCGTCTTGACGTTCCCACCCCTCTGAAAATAAGTTTCACGGGTGAGCGAGAACGTGAAAGAAACCTTCAGCGGAGCCGGTACGGCTACACCCGTCCCCGCCCCCGCCGCCCTGCGGGCCCGCATCCGCAGCCTCGGCCCCTCGATGACCCGCTCCATGCAGGCCGTCGCCGAGGCCGTCGCCGCGGACCCGGCCGCCTGCGCCGCGCTCACCGTCAGCGACCTCGCCGCCCGCACCGGCACCAGCGAGGCCACCGTCGTCCGAACCGCACGCCTCCTCGGCTACCCCGGCTACCGCGACCTGCGCCTCGCGCTCGCCGCGCTCGCCGCCCAGCAGGAGTCCGGCGCGGCCCCCGCCGTCACCGTGGACATAGCCGTCGACGACTCCCTCGCGGACGTGGTCGCCAAACTGGCCCAGGAGGAGGCGCAGACCCTCGCCGACACCGCCGCCGGACTCGACGTCGCCGCCCTCAGCTCGGCCGTGGCCGCCCTCGCGGGCGCCCGCCGCATCGAGATCTACGGCGTCGGCGCCTCCGGCCTCGTCGCCCAGGACCTCGCGCAGAAGCTGTCGCGCATCGGCCTGATCGCCCACGCGCCGGGCGACCCGCACCTCGCCGTCACCACCGCCGTCCTGCTGCGCCCCGGCGACGTGGCCGTCGCCATCACGCACTCCGGCGGCACCGGCGACGTCATCGAGCCGCTGCGGACCGCCTTCGAGCACGGGGCCACCACCCTCGCGCTCACGGCCCGCGCGAACTCCCCCGTCGTCCACTACGCCGACCTCGTGCTGGCCACCTCCGCCGCCCGCGAGACCCAGCTGCGCCCGGCGGCCATGTCGAGCCGCACCAGCCAGCTCCTCGTCGTGGACTGCCTGTTCGTGGGCGTCGCCCAGCAGACCTACGAGACGGCGGCGCCCGCGCTCGCAGCCTCGTACGAGGCGCTCGCGCCCCGCCACCACACCCCCGTACCCACCGCCAAGCGCAACAGCACCACCCGCTAGCAGCGCAAGCAAGTAGCTCAGGAGCCGAAGCCATGACCGCGTACGCCGAACTCCGCGCCCAGCTCGCCACCTTGACCACCGAGGCCTTCCGCCCCGAACTGGCCGAGATCGACCAGCTGCCCACCCTGGAGATCGCCCGCCTGATGAACGCCGAGGACGCCACCGTCCCGGCCGCCGTCGCCGGCGAGCTGGAGACGATCGCCGCCGCCATCGACGGGATCTCCGAGCGGATGGCCCGCGGCGGGCGACTGATCTACGCGGGCGCCGGCACCGCCGGCCGGATGGGCGTCCTGGACGCCAGCGAGTGCCCGCCCACCTTCAACACCGACCCCTCCGAGGTCGTCGGCCTGATCGCGGGCGGCCCCTCCGCCATGGTCAAGGCCGTCGAAGGCGCCGAGGACTCCAAGGAACTGGCCCGCGAGGACCTGACCGCGCTGGCCCTGACCGCCGACGACACCGTCATCGGGATCTCCGCCTCCGGCCGCACCCCGTACGCGATCGGCGCCGTCGAGTTCGCCCGCGAGCGCGGCGCGCTCACCGTCGGCCTGTCCTGCAACGCCGGCTCCGCGCTCGCCGCGGCCGCCGACCACGGCATCGAGGTGGTCGTCGGACCCGAACTCCTCACCGGCTCCACCCGGCTGAAGGCCGGCACCGCGCAGAAGCTGGTCCTCAACCTCATCTCGACGCTGACGATGATCCGCCTGGGCAAGACCTACGGAAACCTGATGGTCGACATGCGCTCCTCCAACGAGAAGCTGCGCGCCCGCGCCCGCCGCATCGTCTCGCTGGCCACCGGCGCCCCCGACGCCGAGATCGAGGCCGCGCTCACCGCCGCCGACGGCGAGGTCAAGCAGGCCATCCTCGTCATCCTCGGCGGAGTCGACGGCCCCACGGCCGCCGAACTCCTCACCGCCTCCCGGGGCCACCTCCGGGCCGCCCTCACCCAGACCCCCCAGACCCCCCGCTGACCCCAAGCAGCAAGGCGAACCACCATGTCCACTGACAAGAACCGCGCCACAGCCGCCGCGATCCTTCCCCTGGTCGGCGGTCCTGACAACGTCCTGTCCATCGCGCACTGCATGACCCGGCTGCGCATCAACCTCCGCGACCGCACCCTGGTCCAGGACGAGGCCCTCAAGGCCCTCCCCGCCGTGATGGGCGTCGTCGAGGACGACACGTACCAGATCGTGCTGGGACCGGGCACCGTCGCCCGCGTCACCCCCGAGTTCGAGGCCCTCGTCGCGGAAGGCCGTTCGGCCGCCGCGGCCGCCGCCCCGGCCGCCCCCGCCGGAGCCGGCGCCGGTCACACCGCCGACGAACTCGCCGCCCAGGGCGCGGCCATCAAGAACGCCCAGAAGGCGAAGAACTCCACGCCCTTCAAGCTGTTCCTGCGCCGCATCGCGAACATCTTCGTCCCGCTGATCCCGGCCCTGATCGGCTGCGGCATCATCGCCGGACTCAACGGCTTCCTCACCAACATGGGCTGGGTCCCGGCCGTGGTCCCCGCCCTCGCCGCGATGGCGAGCGGGTTCATGTCCCTGATCGCGGTCTTCGTCGGCTACAACACGGCCAAGGAGTTCGGCGGCACCGCCATCCTCGGCGGCGCCGTCGCCGCGATCATCGTCTTCCCCGGGGTCGCGAAGATCGACGCCTTCGGCCAGCAGCTCTCCCCCGGCCAGGGCGGCGTACTCGGCGCACTGGCGGCCGCGCTGCTCGCCGTCCAGGTGGAGAAGTGGTGCCGCAAGTGGGTCCCGGAGGCGCTCGACGTCCTGGTCACCCCCACCCTCACCGTGCTGATCTCCGGCCTGGTCACCATCTTCGGCCTGATGTTCGTCGCCGGTGAGGTCTCCACCGCCATCGGCTCCTTCGCCACCTGGCTGCTCGCCACCGGCGGGGCCTTCGCGGGCCTGGTCCTCGGCGGACTCTTCCTCCCGCTGGTCATGCTGGGCCTGCACCAGGCCCTGATCCCCATCCACACCACCCTGATCGAGCAGACCGGGTACACGGTCCTGCTCCCCATCCTCGCCATGGCGGGCGCGGGCCAGGTCGGCGCGGCCATCGCCGTCTACTACAAGCTCCCCCGCAACCGCTCGATCCGCGCCACCATCAAGTCCGCCCTCCCCGCCGGCTTCCTGGGCGTGGGCGAACCCCTCATCTACGGCGTCTCCCTCCCCCTGGGCCGCCCCTTCATCACCGCCTGCATCGGCGGCGCCGCCGGCGGAGCCTTCGTCGGCCTCTTCAACCAGCTCGGCACCGCCTTCGGGTCCACCGCCATCGGCCCCTCGGGCTGGGCGCTGTTCCCGCTGCTGGACGGCAAGTCGGGCATGGGGATGACCATCGCGATCTACGCGGGCGGCCTGGCCGTCGGCTACCTCGTGGGCTTCGCCGCCACCTACTTCTTCGGCTTCACCCGGCAGATGCTGGAAGAGTTCAACGCCGCCCCGGCCGCGGAGGCGGCCCCCGGGGCCGCGGCTCCGGCGGCGGCGGGCGCCGAGCCCGTCCAGGACGCGGCGCCCGTCCCCGTGGGCCGCTGACAGCGGGCCCCCCACGTACGAAGGCTCCCGGCCGGTGTGGTCCACCGGCCGGGAGCCTTCACTGCTTCACACCGTGCTTCAGGCGCAGTTGGACGGCGCCGGCTTGCCCGCGAAGCGGTCCGCGATCCAGCTCAGGTACTCCGGCTCCGCGACGTTGGGGATCGTCTGGTGCGTCGCCCCCTGGTACTTCGTGTACTCGACCGGCTTGTTGAAGCGGCAGGCCCGCCTCACGTACTCGTCGGTGGAGTTCGGGTTGATGACCGTGTCGGCCGTGCCCTGCATCACCAGGATCGGCGCCACCGAGGTCACGTAGCCCGGGGTGTTCTGGCGGAAGCGCTCGTGCCACACCTCCGGCACCACCGTCAGCGGCTGGAACATCGTGTCGAGCTGCCCCGCGTTGCCCACGTTCTCCTGGATCACGTCGGCGAGGTGCTCGATGCACATCACCCCGTCACCGCGCAGCGCCTCCAGCCCGGCCGGCTTCAGCACGTCCTCGGCCTTCAGCTGCGGGTAGGCGGCGAGGAAGCCCCGGTAGACGTTGACGCGCAGCGCCGCGTTGTGGGAGGGCGAGGTGGGGGACGTCGGGCCGGGCAGCACCAGGCCGCGGAAGTCCGGTCCCAGGTTGGCGGCGGGCGCCAGCGCCGCGATGCCGACCAGGTTGGTCTCCGGGGTGTACGCCTTGTAGTTCTGCGCGATGAACGCCGCCGCGCCGCCGCCCTGCGACCAGCCGAGGACGGCCGCCTTGCGGTTCGCGCGGGTCTCGGTGATCTGGCGGGCCGCGCGGACCGAGTCCAGGACGTTGTTCGTCTCCGTGACGGCCACCGTGTACTGGTGCACGCCCGGGGTGCCGAGACCCTGGTAGTCCGTACCGACCACGACGTCGCCCGAGTCGAGGAACTGCGTCAGCGCCGGGACGCCGACGTCGATGCCCCACGGGCTGTCGTAGGTGTAGTAGCCGACGAGGTCGGTCGCCGGGTTCGGCACCGCGGAGGGCGCGCACTGGCGCGGTCCGCCCGTGGTCCCGTGCGCCCAGGCCACGACGTTGCGGCCGCTGCGCGGCGCGGGGGCGTCGGGCCAGGCCACGATGCCCGAGACGGCGACGCGGGTACCGGTCTGCAGGGTGGAGAGGTACAGGATCCGGCAGGCGCGTGCGCCGTCGGGGGCGTCGATGCGGCGGGCCCAGATCAGGTCGCCGTGGTCCCCCTCGGGCAGCGGCGACGGCGGGTCGTAGAACTTGTCGCCCTCCGGCCCGACCGGCACGCCCGGTGCGCACAGTCCCTTGCCGCCCTTGCCGCCGTCCGGGTTGGTGCCCGCCGCGGAGGTCGCGGTCGCGGTAGCCCCGCCGCCCAGCGCGAGGATCGCGGCCAGACCGGCCGCGGCGATCGCGGAAAGCCGTCGTCTCATCTTGTCGTCCATTTCGCTCGGTCACTCGGTACCGGGACGTGAGACTAGGAAGAAAGGGATGAAATGTCGCTTACCGTGACGTAGTGTTCGCCGCTTGTTACGCCTGCCGGGTCCACCGGCCCCCAATGGCCGCACCACGGCCGGCCCGGGCCGCACCGGGCTCCCGGGGCCCGCGGATGATGGCCCGATGACCGACGCGCCGATCACCCCACCGACCACCCCGCGGCCCGACTCGATACCGCCCGTGGTGCCGCCAGGCCGGATGGCCGCCCTTGCCCAGCCCTCGTACGACCTCCCCTGCGGGCTGCACCTGCGCCCCTGGGAGGCCTACGACGCCCCCGCGCTCGTGGCCGCGTACGCCGATCCGGACATCCGGCACTGGAACCGGCCGGACCCCCTCACCGAGGACCGGGCCGTCACCCGCATCTCCCGCTGGCGCGAGCGCTGGCACGCCGAACGCTCGGCGGTCTGGGCCCTGGCCCCCGCGGACGGCGGCTGCGCGGTCGGCCTGATCGGCCTCGCCGACCTCGATCTCCCCGGCGGCAGCGGCGAGTTCATGTACTGGCTGCTCCCCGCCGGCCGCGGCGCCGGAGCCACCACCGAAGGCCTGACCGTCCTGACCGACTGGGCCTTCACGGAACTCGGCCTGCACCGCCTGCGCATCACCCACTCCACGGCCAACCCGGCCTCCTGCCAGGTCGCCCTGACGTCCGGCTACCCCCTGGAGGGCACCATGCGCGGCGCCCTCCTCCACGCGGACGGCTGGCACGACGAACACCTCCACGCCCGCCTGAGCACGGACTGAGGGACGGGGGTCGCACCCGGTCGAGTGAACCGGTACGAAAGGGCATCCCGATGCCCGCATATGCCGAGAGCCTATGCACATGTATCTCTACGCCCCACACGCCGAACACGGTGGTGGCATCGGCAGTAGCATGGGTGGCATGAGCGATGCCACCCAGAAGTACTCCATCTCGATGCCCCGCGACATCGCCGAGGCCGCCCGCGCCCGCAGCGGCCCCTCCGGGCTCTCCGCCTACGTCACCGCCGCCGTGGCCCGCCAGATCGAACGGGACAACCTGGCGGAGCTCGTTGCCGTGGCCGAGGCGGAGCACGGACCGATCACCGCGGAGGAGATCGACGCGACCCGGGAGGAATTCCGCCGCGCCCACGGAGGACAGCCCACCGACGACACCCAGCAGAAGGACGTCGCATGACGCCGAAGCCGACCCGGCCCGGAGGCACCCTCGTGCTGGACAGCGAGGGACTCTCCAAGGCCGTCCTGCGGGATCGCACGATCACTCGCTGGCTCGCCCTCGCCCTCGCGGACGACATGCGCGTCATCACCAGCACCGCCACCCTCGTGGAGGTCGTCCACCCGAAGATCAACATGGCGGCCCTCACGTGGGCGCTGTCCAGAGTCGTGGTCGAGCCCGTCACCGAGGAGATCGCCCACGCCGCCACGGCCCTGCTCCGCGAGGCCGGCCTGCACGGGCACAAGTACGCCATCGACGCGATGCTGGCCGCCACCGCGCTCGCGGCGCCCGGCCCCGTCACCGTCCTCACCTCCGACCCCGAGGACCTCACCGCACTCTGCGGCACGCGCCTCGCCGCCGTGAAGATCTAGCCCGTCAGGCCACCGGCGCCGGGGTGTGGATGCCCGTGGCGCCCGCCGTCAGGGCGTGGTGGGCGGCGGCCAGGCGGCGGACGGCCGCGGTGAGGCGGGGCGCCGGGAGGGTGTACGGCAGGCGGACGTGGCGTTCGAAGGCGCCGCCGACGCCGAACTGCGGGCCCGCCGCGATGGTCACCCCGTGGTCCGGCGCGATCGCCGCCAGCCGTGAGCCGACCGGCTCGGGGAACCGCGCCCAGAGGGTCACCCCGCCCGCCGCCCGCGGTGCGTGCACCTCCGGCAGGTGCTCGGCCAGCGCCGCCAGCAAGGCGTCCTGTTGCGACCGGAGTTGGCGGAGGGCTTCCGGTCGCCCGGTCTGATTGCCATTCAAGAGCGCGGCCGTGGCCAGCTGTTCCACCACCGGGGTGCCGAGATCCGTCGCGGGGCGGGACCGGGCGACGCGCTCCAGCAGTGCGGGCACGGCGCGGATCCAGCCGATGCGCAGGCCGCCCCAGATGCTCTTGGACACCGAGCCGATGCTGATGGCGGTGGGGTGCGTCGCCGCGAAGGGTTCCGCGGCCGGGGCGGTGGGCTCCTCCAGCCCCAGGTCGGCCAGGGTCTCGTCGATGATCGTGGGGCAGGCCGGCCGCAGGCTCCGGCGTACGTCCGCGGGCATGTACATCCCGGTCGGGTTGTGGAAGTCCGGGATCAAGTACGCCAGTTGCGCCGACCGGGCCGCCGCGAGGAGCTGCGGGACATCCCAGCCGGACGATCCCACCGCCACCGGCAGGAGCCGGGCCCGCGCATCGGTGAAGGCCCTGATCGCGTGCGGGTAGGTGGGATGGTCGAAGAGCACCCTGTCCCGCGGCGCCAGCAGCGTGCGCACCAGCAGTCCGATCGCGTGCTGCGCCCCGCTGGTGATCATGACGTGGTCGGGCGAGGTCGGCAGCCCCCGGCGCCCGTACCAGCCCGCGACCGCCTCGCGCAGCTCCGCGGTGCCGTACCGGTCGTAGCCGTGCCGCTCGAAGTGGAGCGGCAGCCGCTCCAGGGCCGTCGCGAAAGCCGCGTGGAGGACCTCGGGGGGTGCGGGCGGCGCGGCGAGGGACAGGTCGATGTTCCCCACGTCCGTACCCGCCCGGCGCGGGACGGGCGCGTCCTCGTGCGGGAGCCGTACGATCGCCCGCGCGCGCTCCCTCGTCTCCAGGTAGCCGTGCTCCACGAGCGTGCGGTACGCGGCCCCGACCGTGGTCCTGCTCGTACCGAGCGCGGTGGCCAGATCGCGTTCGCCCGGTAGCGCCGCCCCGAGGCAGAGCCGCCCGTCCAGGATGAGCAGCCGCAGCCGGTCGGAGAGCCGCCGGTGCGCCGGCCCGGGCCCCTCCTGCCAGGTCCCGACCATGCGTCCTACGGCGTGCGCGCTGATCTTCACCGGACCAGCGTACGCAATCTGGCTATCGATTCCGGGGCCAGACGCTGGCGATGCTGAGCCCATGCCCCACCCCACGGCCGCACCCGCACCTGCTCCCGCGCCCGCCGCCCATCCGCCCCGCATGAACGCCCTCGCCCAGCTCCGGGCGGGCCGCACCGCCCGCCGCGTCCCCCAACTCCTGCTCGGCCTCGCCGGCTACGGCGCCTCCGTCATGATGCTCGTCGAGTCCGGCCTCGGCACGGCGAGCTGGAGCGTGCTCACCGACGGCACGGCCAAGACCCTCGGCATCTCCTTCGGCTGGGCGACGAACCTGATCTCGCTGCTGGTGCTCCTCGCCTGGATCCCGCTGCGCGAGCTCCCCGGGCTCGGCACCGTCCTCAACGTCGCGATCGTGGGCTTCGCCGCCGACGCCACCGCCGTCGTACTCCCCGCCGCCGAGGGGACGCCCGCCGCACTCGCGTACCTCGCCCTCGGCCTGCTCGCCCTCGGCTTCTTCGACGCGCTCTACCTCGGCGCGCAGTACGGCTCGGGCCCGCGCGACGGCATCATGACCGGCCTGGTCCGGCTCACCCGCCTGCCGGTGGCCGCGGTGCGCACCGGCATCGAAGTGTCCGTGGCCGGCCTCGGCTGGCTGCTCGGCGGCACCCTCGGCCTCGGCACCGTGATCGTCGCCCTGTGCACGGGCCCGCTGATCGGCTGGTTCCTCCCGCGCCTGACCGTCCGCCTCGACGTTCCCTCAGGGGTGGGCCCGCTCGTGCAGGACGGCGGCCAGCCGTAGCGCGGTGTCCAGGTTGCAGCGTCCCAGATCGACCAGCGGCAGCCCGTACGACCCCGCCGCCGACACCCCGTCGACCCCGAGCGAGGGGAACACCACCCCCACGTCCGTCAGCGCGGCCTTCAACTGCCCTACGGCCTCCTCGGCCGCCAGCATCCGTTCCCTCGACGTGAGCACCATTTGGCATGTCACCTTTCGCTCTGAGTAGTCGCGTTCAGTACTCAGCGTGGCGACGGGCTGGCTAGCCTTCAAGGGCCAGACTCCAACACCCGCACCTGTTGTCAGGGGAGTTGCCGTGCCCGATTCCGGAGACGTCGACCCGTTCTCCTCACCCCGCACCATGCTCGGCTCCGAACTGCGCGTCGCCCGCAAGAGGGCCGGCCTCAGCCAGGACAAACTCGGCGAGCCCCTCTTCGTCAGCGGCTCCTTCATCGGCCAACTCGAAGCGGGGACGCGGCGGATGGTCCCGGAGCTCGCCCGGGAGATAGACAAGACCCTCGGCACGGGCGACTTCTTCACCCGCAACTGCGAGGCAGTGACCAAGTTCAAGTACCCCGACCACTTCACGGAGGCCGCCGAGGCCGAGGGCCTGGCGAAGGCCATCCGGGAGTACGCGCCGCTGCTGATCCCGGGCCTGCTCCAGAAGGAGGCCTACGCCCGGGCCGTTTTCCGCGCGTACCAGCCGACGGCGTCGGAGTCGGCCATCGACGAACTGGTCGAAGCCCGGTTGGCCCGCGCGGCCCTTCTCGCGGAGCCAACAACCCCGTTGTTGTGGTGCGTGCTCGACGAGGCGGTGCTGCGTCGGGCCATCGGCAGCCAGTCGGTGATGGCGGAGGCGCTGCGGCACCTCGCGGACCTGATCCGGTCGCACCGGATCATCGTCCAGGTGCTGCCGTTCAGTGCGGGTGCGCATGCAGCGCTGGGCGGACCGCTCAGGTTGATGGAATTCGACGACGCTCCCCCGCTCGCCTACGTCGAAGCCCTCGGAACCAGCCAGCTGTTGGACGATCCAGCCACGGTCGCCCACCACACCCTGACCTACGATCTCCTCACGGCCAGCGCACTGTCACCACGCGAGTCCCTGGCCCTGATCGCATCAGTGGCGGAGGATTACGCACATGACGACCATGTCTGAGTACGACCTGTCGACGGCCACGTGGCACAAGTCCAGCTACAGCGCGGGTGATGGCGGAAACTGCCTGGAGATGGCCACCTGGCGCAAGTCCACCTACAGCGGCGGAAGCGGCGGAGACTGCCTCGAAGTAGCCGACGGCCACCCCCACATCGTCCCCGTCCGCGACTCCAAGGTCCCCGACGGCCCCCACATCGCCTTCGGCGCTCCCGCCTGGAGCGCTTTTATCTCCGCGCTCGCCTAGGCCCCCGGCGGCTACGCTCGCCGGCATGTCAAACAGGCTTCCGTTCAGCGAGGCGCTGCTCTCCACCGTGGGCACCCCCAAGGAGAGCAAGCTCCTCGACAGCAGTCCGCGCTCACGGGTGTGGTGGGTGCGGCCCGCCCAAGGCCAGCCGGTGATCGTCAAGCAGATCACCGACACCGGGGACGCCACCGCCGATGCCGACGCGCGCTTCGCGCGGGAGCTCGCCGGGCTGCGCCTGGCCGGGCGGGCCGTCGGGCCCGCCGTGGCTCCCGCGGTGCTCGCCACGGACCCGGCTGCGCGCGTGATCGTCCTGGAGTACGTGGACGACCTCGGGGAGACGGGCGACTGGATGCCCGCGTACGCCGAGTCGCTGGCCCGGCTGCACGCCCTGACCGGGCCCGCCGACGCGAGCGCGCTCCCGGTCGCGTCGGGGCCCACGGCCGGCGACGCGGAGTCCTTCCTCGCCCTGGCCGGAGCCCTCGACGTACCCGTACCGCCCACGGTCCCGAGCGAACTCGACGCGCTCCTGTACCGGTTGGATCCGACTCCGCACTACGCGCTGCTGCACGGCGACCCCTGCCCCGGCAACGACCTGCGCACCGCCGACGGCATCCGCTTCGTCGACTTCGAGCGGGCCTCGCTCGGCAACGGCCTGGTCGAACTCGCCTTCTTCCGCATCGGCTTCCCCACCTGCTGGTGCGCCATGTCGGTCACCGCGGCCCCCCTCACCGAGGTCGAGGACATCTACCGGTCCACCTGGCGCGGCCTCACCGGGACGGACGTGCCGGGCGACCTCGCCGACGCGTGCGCGGGCTGGCTGATCCAGGGTGACGCGCTCGTCGAACGGGCCCACCGCGGGACGGTCGACCAGCTCGCCCGGGTCCCCGTCGAGGACTTCGAGTGGGGCTACGTCACCGCCCGCGAGCGGCTCGTCCACCGCCTCGGCGTGGTCGCCGGCATGACCCGCGACCACGACCACCTGCACGGCCTCGGCCGGCTCAGCTCCGCCCTGGCCGACCGCCTGCTCGCACGCTGGCCGGCTCTGCGCCCGCTGCCCACGCCCGACGCCCGACCCTGGTACTAGAACCTGCCTTCGCGCACGGCCAGGATGGGGTCATGGAACAGATCTTGAGTCGGCAGGAAGCCTCGGATGCGGTCCAGGACCACGGATGGCGCTTCCTGCTGGGCGCGTTGCTCACCTCGGTACCGGTCGGGTCGATGGGCCGGGCGATCGTCGTGGCGGCGAGGGCCGTCTCGGTGTGCGGGGACGAAGCCGACCGGCACCTGCGGGTCGACGTCCGCCCCGATCGGGTCGTCTTCACCCTCCAGACGGCGGACCGCGCGGCGGTGACCGCCCGGGACGTCGAACTCGCCCGCCGGATCACCGCCGTCGCGGCCGAGGCAGGGCTCGCGACCCAGCCCGAGATCGGAACGGCGGCGCCGCGGTCCGTCCAGATACTGGAGATCGCCGTCGACGCGCTGGACATCGCCGCGATCCGGCCGTTCTGGAAGGCCGTACTGGGCTACGCCGACGAGCCGGGCGCCGACGGGCCGGAGGATCCGCTCGTCGACCCGTTCGGGCAGGGCCCGGCCGTCTGGTTCCAGCAGATGGACCGGGCGCGCCCGCAGCGCAACCGCATCCACTTCGACGTCTGCGTTCCGCACGACGAGGCACCCGGGCGGATCAAGGCCACGCTGGCGGCCGGGGGCCGGCTCCTGTCCGCGGCCGAAGCCCCCGCGTTCTGGGTGCTCGCCGACCCGGAGGACAACGAGGTCTGCATCACCACCTGGCAGGGCCGGGACTGAGCCCCGGTGCGGTGACCGGATAGGTTCGCCGGGTCTGATGAACACGGGACGAGAAGCGGACCGTGGCGGGCGGGGAACGGGCGCGGGGACGCGCGATGAGTGACAACTACCTGACGGTGATTCCGACCGATCCCTACTGGCAGCCCGGTAGGGAAGCGGCGGACCGTGCATCGGCCTTGTTCTCCGGGATGCTGTCCGACGACGCCCGAACCGGCCTGGACGTCCAGTGGCACGACACCGTCGAGATGGTCGTTGCCCTGCTGCGACGTCGAGACCTCGCTCAACGAGCTGGTGTACGACTGGCCGATGGGCTTCGCGCGGTTCAGGATCGAGGTGCTGTATCCGAACCGGGCGTGGCTGACCGACGGGGAGCTGGCCTCTCTCGCGGGGGCGCTCGGGTATCCCCTGCGGCAGATCCTCATCCACATCTAGGGCTCTGACCAGGCAGGTTCGGCTCCGCGGTCGCGGCACTAGCGCGCGTCCGCCGCCGCCTCCGACCGCTCCGCCGGGGCCGTCCGTGCGAAGTGCCGGGCGGTCGGCACCAGGGCCGCCGCTGCCGGTACGAGGAAGCAGGCGGCCGCGCAGGCGCCGAGGACGGGCGTGACGCCGAAGGCCTCGATGGCCGGGGCGATCAGGGCGAGGCCGAGCGGTGCCAGACCGTAGGAGACGAGGAAGTCCAGCGAGGAGACGCGGGCCAGCCGGTCCGGGGCGACCTCGCGCTGGGTGGCGGTGAACCAGGGCACGTTGAACAGCTCGATCCCGATCCCGGCGACGGCGTAGGCGGCGACGACCACACCCGGGTGCACGGGCAGCATCAGGCTCAACGGGGCGACCCCGTAAGCCGCCAGCCCCGCGAAGGCGGCCCACCCCTGTGAGCGGGGCCGCCGGCGGGCGATGACCAGGGCTCCGCCGAGCGCGCCGACTATGTACGCGGTCATGGCCGCGGCGAGCACCCATTCGCTGCCGTAGCGGTCCCGGCTGATCAGGGGCAGGGCCACGCTGGTGGCGGAGTAGCCGAGGGCGATGACCGCGACGAGCGCGGCCAGTCCGGCGAGGAACCAGGGGTGACGTCGGGCTTCCCGTACGCCGTCCAGGAACTCGGTACGGAAACCCGCCCGCGGCGCCGACCCGGCGGCGGCACCGCCCACGTCCACGCCCACCCCCTGCCCCTTGCCCGGGACCAGCGCGGCGACCAGCCAGAGCAGGCCGATGCCGAGCAGCAGGACCCGGACGTCGAGGAAGGCCGCGAGCAGCGCGGTCAGGGCGGGTCCGGCGAGGGTGGATCCGCGGACGGCCATGGTCATGGCGGCATTGGCCTGCTGACGGCGCCCGGGGTCGACGGTCTCGGCGGTGAGCGCCTGGAACGCCGGGCGGCACGCGCCCTGTCCGGCCCCGGCGAGGGCGGCGGCGGCCGTCATCAGCAGCAGCGAGCGGCCCAGTCCGGCGGCGAGGAGGGGTGCGGCGGCGGCTGCCGCCAGGGCCGACCAGAGGACGACCGCGCGGCGGGAGTGCCGGTCGGCGAGGACCCCGCCGACGGTGACGGCGGCGAGGAATCCGACCGTGCGGGCGGCGAGGACCAGCCCGAGGCCGGCGGCGCCCAGATCGTGGTGGAGCACGGCGAGCCCGAGGACGAAGGGCAGGGCCCAGGTCGCGAGTCCGGAGGCGGTGGTGCCCGCCCACAGGCGCAGGAACGGGACGTCCAGGAGCACCGAACGCGGGTGTGGATCAGGGGACTTGGCTGTCGGGGATGCGGGGGTGGTGGCCACGGTGAGATCGCTCCTTGGGGGTGGGGCAGGGGCTCGGCGAACCGCCCCCGGGGTTCTTAATGAAAATGAATGCCATTACAGTACCCTTCGAACGCGGCGGTCTTGCCCGGTGCACGACAACAGCCGTGCGCTCCCATCGCCCTGCCCAGACCGGAGATCCCATGCGCCACCCCGCCCGCCTCGGCATCCCCCTGGCCCTCACCCTCACCCTCGCCACCGCGGCCTGCTCCGCACCCGCCGCCCACGACTCCAAGGCCGGCTCGACCTCCACCGCCATCACGAGCTGCGGCCGCCAGTCCTCCTTCGCGGCGCCGCCGAAGCGGGCCGTCACCCTGGACCAGACCTCGACCGAGACCCTGCTCGAACTCGGACTCCAGGACTCGATGGCGGGCACCGCCAACCTCAAGACGAAGATCCCCGCCGCGTACGAGGCCGCCTACGCCAAGGTCCCCGTCATCGCCCCGAAGATCGCCACCGGCGAACAACTGCGCTCCGCCACCCCCGACTTCGTCATCGGCGGCTCCGCCGACCTCTTCACCAAGGACCGGGCGGGCACCCGCGAGGAGCTCCACGCCCTCAAGGTCGCGACCTTCGTCAGCGCCGTGGACTGCCCCGGACAGAACCCGGCCGGACGGACCCCCTTCGAGCTCCTCTTCTCCGACTACGAGAACCTCGGCAAGGTCTTCGGCGCCGAGGAGCGGGCCGGAAAGCTCGCCGCCGACCAGCGCGCCGCCGTGGCCCGGGCCGGGGAGGCAGCCCCCAAGGTCCCCGGCGGCACCGAGCAGCCCACCGTGGTCTACCTCTACTCCGTCTTCAACGGCATGCCGTACGTGGCGGGCCGGACCGGCCTGCCCAGCGAGATGAGCCGCATCGTCGGCGCGAAGAACGCCTTCGACGACGTCGACGAGGACTGGCCGGAGGTCTCCTGGGAGGAAGTGGCCAAGCGCGACCCCGACTTCATCGTGATCGGCGACCTGTCCGAGCGCGGCCGGCCCGGTGACAGCGCCGCCGAGAAGCGCACCACCATGACGCAGCACCCGGTCGTCTCCCGGCTCGCCGCGGTCCGCGACAACAAGATCCTCGAAGTCCCCGGCATCGAACTGGACCCCTCGGTGCGCTCCGTACACGCCCTGGGGCTGCTGGCGGCCGGCATGAAGGACCTCGGATATGTCCGCTGATCCGGTGGCCGCTGATCCGGTGGCGCCGGCGGCTCCGATGGCCGCAGCCCCGTTGACCGCCGGGTCCGCCACCCCCCGCGCGGGGCGCCTCCTCGTCACGGCCGTCCTCGGCGCAGCCGCCCTCGCGGCCTCGCTGGCGGCAGCCGTCCGGATCGGCGCCGCCGACGTGGGCTGGACCGGCCTCGGCCGGGTCTTCGGGACCCGACTCGGCCTGGGTGTGGAGCCGTTGCCCCCGCTGCTGGACTCGCTCGTCTGGGACCTGCGGCTACCCCGCGTGCTGATGGCCGCCCTCGTCGGCGCCTCCCTCGCCGTGTGCGGAGCGGTGCTCCAGGCGGTGACCCGTAACGCCCTCGCCGACCCCTACCTGCTCGGCGTCTCCTCGGGCGCCTCCGCCGGAGCCGTCACCGTGGTCGTCCTCGGCATCGGCGCGAGCACCCTCGGGGTCACCGGCGGAGCCCTCGCCGGGGCGCTGCTCTCCTTCGGGCTGCTCCTGCTGCTCCTGCGGCGCACCGGGCTGGACTCGGTGCGCATCGTCCTCACCGGCGTGGTCATCGGGCAGCTCTTCACCGCGCTGACCTCGCTCGTACTGATGGCCTCGGCCGACGCGGACACCACCCGGGCCGTCACCCACTGGCTCCTGGGCTCGATGGCGCCCGCCCGCTGGGACACGGTCGCGGTCTGCGCGGTCGTCACCCCGCTGGGGCTGGCGGCGGCCTGGCTCTGCTCGAACGCCCTCGACGGGCTCGCCTTCGGCACCGACACCGCCGCCTCCCTGGGGATCGACGTACGGCACACGCGGATGCTGCTGCTCGTGGTCACCGCCGGGCTCACCGCGGTGGCCGTGGCCACCGTCGGCGCCATCGGCTTCGTCGGGCTGATCGTCCCGCACGGGGTGCGGTTCCTCGTCGGACCGCTGCACCGGGTGCTGCTGCCGTACACGGCCCTGGCCGGCGCGGTGTTCCTGGTGTGGACGGACGCGCTGGCACGGGTCGCCTTCGGCCCGCGCGAGGTTCCCGTCGGCGTGCTCACCGCCCTGCTCGGCGTACCGATCTTCCTGCTGGTCCTGCGCAAGCGGGGGGAGCTGTGAGGGCGTCGGGATCTGCGAGGGCGTTGGGATCTGTGAGGGCGTTGGGGATCACCGCCGAGGCGCTGAGCTGGTCGGTGACGGGCACCCAGGTCGTCCGCGAGGTCAGTGCGGACATCGCGGCCGGGGAGACCGTCGGACTGCTCGGCCCCAACGGCTCGGGCAAGTCCTCACTGCTGCGCTGCCTGGCGGGCCTGCGGGCTCCCGACGCGGGCGAGGTCCGGTACGACGGGGAGTCCGTGCGCGGCTGGAGTGCGCGCAGGATCGCCCGGCACCTCGCCTTCGTCGCCCAGGACGCGGGCGCGGACAGCGATCTGCCCGTCGCCGACATCGTGGGCCTGGGCCGCACCCCGTACCGCGACCGCTGGCGCGGGCCGGATGCCACCGACCGGGCGCTGGTCGCCGCCGCGCTGGAACGCGTAGGACTCACCCCGGTCGCGGGCCGCCCCTGGAAGGCGCTGTCGGGCGGCGAACGGCAGCGCACCCACATCGCCCGCGCGCTGGCCCAGCAGCCGTCGGCGCTCCTGCTCGACGAGCCCACCAACCACCTCGACGTCAAACACCAGTTGGAGCTGATGGAGCTGCTGTCCATCACCGGGCAGACGGTCCTGGTCGCGCTGCACGACCTCTCCCTCGCCGCCCGGTACTGCGACCGGCTGCTGCTCCTGCACCACGGCCGCCTGATCGCCTCCGGCCCGCCCGCCGCCGTGCTGACCGCGCAGCGGCTCGCCGAGGTCTTCGAGGTGGACGCCGAACTCACCACCGACGCCCTCGGACACCCCCAGGTCAGTTATCGCGGACCGCTCGACGGCGCGCGGACGCGCACACGAACACCCCTGTCCGCCCTGTGAAAAGGACCCCTGTGAACCAGACCGCCACTCCCGCTCCCTCCCCCTCCCCCTCCGTTGATGCGCTCGTCGAGGCCGTCCTCGCCGGTGAGCACGGCCCGCTCCCCTCCTCGCTCGTCGCGACCAGCGTGTTCTGGATCCACCACGGCACCCGGCTGGCCGGCGGCGACACCACCTACCTCAACCAGTACGTCCTGGTCCGACTCGGCGGCTCCTTCGGCGGCTGCGCCTTCGAAGCCGGCGAGATCGACCCGTCGATCTGCCGCGACTCCTCCGGCACCCACCTCGACGTCCTCCTGCGCGAGGCCCCGCGCCCCCTGCGCATCGCCGCCCTCGACGCCTACCTCTCCGAGACCCGCCCGCACCGCGTGGCGGCCGGGGAGGGCGACGCCGAACCGGTCACCCTCCCCACCGGCACCCCGGAGGTCCGCGCCCGGGCCCGCGACGCCGCCATCGCCGGACTGCTCGACATCGAGGAGGGCGCCACCGTCGGGCTCATCGGGGTCGTCAACCCGCTCGTGGCGGCGATCCGCGCACGCGGCGGGCGTCCGCTCCCCTGCGACCTCAACCTCAGGGCCACCCAGTGGGGCGACCCGGTCACCGACGACATGCACCAGGTGCTGGACACCGCGGACGCCGTCGTCGCCACCGGCATGACCCTGAGCAACGGCACCTTCGACAGCATCCTGGAGCGCTGCCGCTCCCGCGGCATCCCGCTGGTCGTCTACGCACAGACCGGCAGCGCCGTCGCCCGCGCCTTCCTCGGCTCCGGGGTGAGCGCCCTGTCCGCGGAGCCCTTCCCCTTCTCCCAGTTCAGCGCCGAGGAGACGGTCCTGTACCGCTACCGGACGGCGGGCGGCGCGTGAACCCCGGCGCCACGAACGCCCCCGGCACCGGCACCGGGCACGCCCCCTGCCACCACGGCGAGATCCTCCAGGGCGTCTTCCTCGACGGCTCCGGACGCCGGTGCGCCGGGCTGGTCACCCTCCCCATAGCGGGCCCCGGCAGCAGCGCCGTCTTCGCCCGCCGCCCCGGCACCGCGCCCGAGGCGCTCACCGTCACCCCCGCCGACCGGACGAAGGCGGCCCGGGCCGCGGCCCTCACCGTCGCGGAGTGCGCCCGGCGGACCGGACGGCCGCCCTGCGGAGGGGAGTTGCGGCTCAGCGGAGCGATACCCGTGGGCCTGGGTATGGGCAGTTCCAGCAGCGACGTCATCGCAGCCGTGCGCGCGGTCGCGGACTCGTACGGGCTGCGCCTGGCCCCCACGACGGTCGCCGCCCTGGCCGTGCGCGCCGAACTCGCCTCCGATCCGCTGATGCTGGGCGGCCACCCGGTGCTGTTCGCCCAGCGGGAGGGCCGCGTCCTGGAGGTGCTCGGCCCGGCCCTGCCGCCGCTGGTCGTGGTGGGCTGCGCCCTCGGCGGGGGCGCGCCCGTCGACACCCTGACCCTGCCGGCCGCCGACCTGGGCGAGGACGACGTACGGGCCTACGAGCGGCTGCGCGCGCTGCTGCGCCGGGCCGTGGCCACCGGCAGCGCGGACCTGCTCGGCGCGGTCGCCACCGCCAGCGCACGGCGCGGCCAACAGGTTCTCCGCCACCCGGAGTTCGACGCGCTCGTCGCCCTGGCCCGCCGGGTCGGGGCGGTCGGCGTGCAGATCGCGCACAGCGGCGCGGTGGCGGGCGTGCTCTTCGACCCGGCCGCTCCGGAGCTGCGCCGCCGCATTCGCGGCTGCCTGCACGCCCTGGACGCCCACGGCATCCCCGCCACCCGCACCTTCACGACCGGCACCTCCACGACCGCCACCTCCACGACCGGAAGCACCCCTGCGAAGGAGACCCCCCACCATGGACCGGCACAGCATGGACCAGCACAGCATGGACCAGCACATCGCCGAGTCGATCGGCCGGCCGGACCTGATACGCCTCGACGACCGGCTCGTCTGCCTGCGCTTTGAAACGATGAAGGTGGTCTCCGCCCTCGCGGCGGTGCGCCACCTGCTCGACACGGGCGTCGTGCGCCGCGGGGACACCCTGCTGGACAGCTCCAGCGGCATCTACGCGTACGCCCTCGCCCTGACCTGTCACCGGTACGGGCTGCACTGCCACATCGTCGGCTCGGCCACGGTGGACCACACGCTGCGCACCCAACTGGCCATCCTCGGGGCCACGCTGGAGCAGATGGAACCGTGCAGCGACCTCGGACTCGACCAGAAGCGGCGCGTCGAGCGGATCCACGAGATCCTCGCCGCACACCCCGAGTACCACTGGATGCGCCAGTACCACGACGACGTCCACTACCTCGGCTACCGCGCGATCGCCGACCGCATCCGCGAGGCCACCGGCACCGACGGGCTCACCCTCGTCGGCGGGGTCGGCTCGGGCGCCTCCACCGGCGCCCTGACCCGCTACCTCCGCGAGGACGCCACCGGCCCGGCGGACGCCTCCGACGTCGAACTCGTCGGCGTGCAGCCGTACGGCAGCGTCACCTTCGGCTCCGAACACGTCACCGACACCGAGATGATCATCGCGGGGATCGGCAGCTCCATCCCCTTCGGGAACGTCTCCCACACGCTGTACGACACCCTGCACTGGGTCTCCTTCGACGCCGCCCTCGCCGGCAGCGTCGACCTGCTGCGCCGGCACGCGGTCTTCGCCGGGCTGTCGACCGGCGCCGGCTACCTCGCGGCGCGCCACGAGCGGGAGCGCTCACCCCACCGCACGGTCCTCTTCATCGCCCCCGACACCGGCCACCGCTACGTCGACACCGTCTATGCGCGACACCGCGAGGCCGCCCCGATCGCGGACCTCGCCCCGCGCGAGGTGAGCGACCGAAGCGAGCTGGCCCTGCCGTGGTCGCGGATGCGGTGGGGCCGCGCGGCGGCGTGAGCGCCGGTCTCCTCGTCCCACTGGTTGCCGGCGGCCCCCGCATCCCGTACCGCCCCGGCCGAGTGGCCGGCGTACATCGTCACCGTGCACCGCGGCCTCGACCCGGCCGCCGTCGCGGACGCCTACGGGATCACCCCGGTCCACGTCTACCGCCACGCCCTGAACGGCTTCAGCGCCCGCCTCTCCCCCGGCCAGGTCGAGTCCCTGCGCTCGACGGCGGTCGTGACCTCGGTGGAACCGGACGGCCCGGTCGCGGTCTCGGGCCCGGCGGTCTAGGACCTGCCCGCCCGCGGGTGAGATCCCCCTCCTGAAGGGGGGAGTCCGCACCTATCGTCGATCGTGCGCAGGACGAGGAACGGCACTCGATCACGGACGAGACGGAACGGATCCACACGGCATGAGCGACAAGAGCACCAAGGTCGAAGCGATCACCAAGTTCTTCACGGCCTACGCGGCCTACGACCTCGACGGCATGCGGGAGGTGCTCGCGGAGGGGATCGAGTGGACCATCCCCGGCCACCACCCACTGTCGGGCACCAAGCGGGGCGTCGAGGAGGTAGCGGCCTTCTTCACCCAGCTCGGCAAGGCCGGATTCCAGGCCGACCCGCTGTTCCTGGAGGCCAACGAGGAGTACGTGGTCGACGTCCACCGCGGCTGGACCACCGGGGGCGTCGGCAAGGTCGACACCCTGTGGGCGCTGGTCTGGCACTTCGACGCCGACGGCAAGGTCGACCGGGTCACGAACCTCTCAGGCGACCAGCACCAGATGGACTCCTACGTCTGGGCCAACTACGACCTGGCCCCGATCCCGGACCGCCTCGCCTGAGGTCAGCGCGAAAAGCTCCCCGTGTCCACCGCCACCGCGAAGGGCTCGGGGAGCCGCACCTCGTCGCCGAAGGCGACCCGGACCCCGCTACACCCGCTCCGGGGCCTGCGACGACGGGACCGTCGTGCGGATCGGGTCCCAGCACTGGACGCCCTTCAGGTCCGGCATGCGGTCGCGGGTGAAGACCGGCTCCAGGCCCGCCCGGCGCTGGGCGAGGTAGTCGTCCAGGAGGCGGAAGGCGATGGCCGACAGCGGGATGATCGCGGCGAGGTTGATCAGGGCCATGAGGCCCATGAACACGTCCGCCAGGTTCCAGACGACCGACACCGAGCCGATCGAGCCCAGCACGACCGCCGACAGGACCAGCACCCGGTATCCCGGCAGGACCCACCGCTTGCGGGTGATGAACTGGATGTTGGTCTCGCCGTAGTAGTAGTTCCCGATCATGCTGCTGAAGGCGAGCATGAAGACCACCACCGTCAGAAGGTGCCCCGCCCACCCGCCCAGCGTCTCGCTGAGCGCCGTCTGCGTCAGGTCCGCGCCCTGGCGGCCCGACAGCTCCGGGTTGGTGACGAGGACGATGAAGGCCGTCATCGTGCAGACGAGGAGGGTGTCGAAGAAGACGCCCAGGGACTGTACGAGGCCCTGCTTGACCGGGTGCGAGACCTCGGCGGCGGCGCCCGCGTTCGGGGCCGAGCCCAGGCCCGCCTCGTTGGAGAACATGCCGCGCCGGATGCCCTGCTGGATCGCCGCGCCGATGCCGCCGGCCGCCAGCTCGCGGAAACCGAAGGCGCCGCCGACGATGTCCGCGATGACCCGCGGGAACTCGGTGATGTTGAGGAGGACCACCGCCGCGCCCAGCAGCAGGTAGACGATCGCCATCACCGGGACCAGGACCGTGGTGATGGACGAGATCCGCTTCACCCCGCCGAAGACGGCCAAGCCCAGCAGGGCGGCCAGCAGCACGCCGAGGGAAGGGCCGAACCAGTTCGACCCGTCCGCGTCCGCGAGGGAGCCGGCGGCCACGGCGGTGATGGTGTTGGCCTGCACGGCGTTGAAGACGAAGGCGAAGGTGACGGTGATCGTCACCGCGAAGAGCACCCCGAGCCAGCGTTTACCGAGCGCCCGCTGCATGTAGTAGGCGGGGCCGCCCCGGTAGGCGCCGCTGGAATTGCGCACCTTGTACAGCTGGGCGAGGGCCGATTCCACGAAGGCGGAGGCCGCGCCGATCAGCGCCATCATCCACATCCAGAACACGGCGCCCGCACCGCCCAGCGTGATCGCGGCGGCGACACCGGCGATGTTGCCGGTACCGACGCGCGCGGCGGCCGAGATCGTGAAGGCGCCGAAGGACGAGACCTGCTTGCGGCCGTCGGCGCGCGGCGGGGTCTTCTCCTTCACCACCCGGAACATCTCGGGAAGCAGGCGCAGCTGCACACCCCGGGAGCGGACCGTGAAGTACAGGCCCGCACCGACCACCAGCGGAATCAGCAGGTAGGTCCAGAGGTGATCGTTGATGTTGACGATCACCGAGTCCAGAGTGTCCATGATGCGAAGTCTCCCCGGGGCGGAAGGCCCACGGACAGGGACCTACGTCCGCCGCCGGGGGGTCCGAAGGCCCGGACCGCGCGCCCTTCGCCCCCTTCCCGGCGCTCGGAGCAACCGGCACCGCGCCGAGCGGCTCCGCGGCTCACCCCCACAGTCCGTGCCGCTCCGCCCAGTCGCGCACCGCCGCCGCGATCAGCAGCGGATGGTCCTCGGGGGTGTGGTGACCGGCGGGCACCCCGTCGTGCCGGGCCAGTTCCAGGCCCGCGATGTTCGCCACGCACCAGTCGACGGCCTCCGGGCCCGTCATCGCCCCGGGCCCGGGAGCGAAGGTCAGCAGCAGCTTGGGCACGTCCGGGCTCCCCGCGAGCCACTCCCCGTACGCCGCCACGCGGGCCACCACCTCGGCGGGTTCCCCGCCCAGCGGCATGGACCGGGCCCACTGGAGCAGCGGGCGCCGACTCTCGCGCGTCGGGTACGGGGCCCTGTACGCGGCCAGGTCCCGGGGGTCCATCGGCCGGGCCACACTGCCGGGCAGCCCCTCCTCCACGAAGGCGTTCGCATCGAGGATCATGGCCTCCCCGACCCCCGGCGTCTTGATCGCCCGGAACAGCTCGCGACCGCCCTCCGGGAACTCTTCCCAGCCCATCGGCTTGACGATGGTCTCCGTGAACGCGATCCCCCGCACCCGCCCCGGCAGCCGCGCGGCCCGGTCGAAGGCGAGCGCCCCTCCCCAGTCGTGCCCGACCAGCACCGCCTCGTCCAGCCCGAGCGCGTCGAACCAGGCGTCGAGGTAACGGACGTGGTCGGCAAACGCATAGCCGACGTCGGGCTTGCCCGAGTCCCCCATCCCGATCAGGTCCGGCGCGAGCAGCCGGGCCGGGGCCCCGCCGAGGGCCGGAAGGACCTCCCGCCAGAGGTGCGAGGAGGTCGGATTCCCGTGCAGGAAGACCACGGGTAAGCCCGCGGGCACACCGGCCTCCCGGTAGTGGATCGTCGAGTCGAGTACGCGCTGTACGGGCATGACTGCTGCTCCTGCTCTGAAAGGGTCGGGGTCAGCGGAAGGCCGCCGCCGTGCGGTCCGCCCAGGCGGTGAAGGGGCGCGGGGCCCGGCCGAGGATCCGCTCGACGGCGGGGCTGACGGCCCGTTCGGCGGCGACCGGGGCACCCAGGATCGACAGGGTGCCGTCCACCGCGGGCTCGGGCATGAAGGTCAGCATCTGCGCCCGGGCCTCCTCGGGACTCTGCTCCACGAACCGCACCGGCGCCCCGATCGCCCCCGCGATCGCCGCGGCCCGCTCGCGCGGGGTGACCGGCGCCGGACCGGTCAGGTCGTACGTACGGCCCGCGTGCCCGGCTTCCTCGTCCCTCAACACGGCCGCCGCGACCTCCGCCACGTCCGCCGGGTCGACCATCGGCAGCCCGACGTCCCCGAAGGGTGCGGCGGCCGTGCGGTGCGTACGGACCGACTCGGCCCAGGCGAAGGCGTTGGAGTCGAGCCCGCCCGAGCGCAGCACCGTCCACTCCAGCCCCGACCGGCGCACGGCCTCCTCGAAGGCGGCCGGGTGCCCGTACTGCTCGGGCCGGGTCCCGACCCCCTGCGAGGACAGCAGCACGACCCTCCGCACGCCGGCCTCCGCGGCCAGCCCGAGCACCGCCCGCGGATCCTCCCCCGCCACCAGCAGGAACAGGGCCCGGGCCCCGGCGAGGGCGGGCCGCAGGCTCTGCGGCTCGGCGAGGTCGGCCCGCTGATGCCGGACCCCCTCGGGCAGCGCCCCCTCCGGCGCCCGCCGGGAGACCGCCGTGACCCGCTCCCCCGCCGCCGCGAGGATCCGCACCAGCTCGCCGCCGACGTTTCCGGTCGCACCGGTAATGACGATCATGAAAGGCTCCCCTATGAGTTAGTTGACTGACTGACTCCTGGCATGACCATAGCCCCCGGGGCGGCGCCCGTCTACACTTAGTCAGGTGACTTACTCAGATGGGAACCGCGGCGGCAAGCGCGAACGCCTAGCCGCGGCCGCGGCCCAGGTCCTGCACGAACAGGGCATGGAAAAAACAACGATCGCCGACATCGCCCGCGCGGCCGACGTCCCGGTCGGCAACGTCTACTACTACTTCAAGACCAAGGACCAGCTGGTCGAAGCCGCCATCGACGCCCACGCGCAGACCCTCGCGGCCATGATCAGCACCCTGGACGAGCTCCCCACCCCCCAGGACCGCCTGAAGGCCCTCCTCGCCGGCTGGGCCGAACAGCGCGAACTCACCGCCCGCTACGGGTGCCCCACCGGCTCACTCGCCTCCGAGCTCGACAAACGCGACGACGGCCTCGACCAGACGCTCGCCAAAGCCATGCGGGTACTTCTCGACTGGGCCGAGCAGCAGTTCCTCGCGCTGGGCCGCGCGGCGGACGCCCGCGAGCTCGCGGTCGCCCTGATCGCCTCCTACCAGGGAATCTCCCTCCTCACGAACACCTTCCGCGACCCGGAACTCATGACCTCCGAGGCCCGCCGCCTGTCCCGCTGGATCGACTCCCTCACCTGACCCCGGCCCTGCGGGGCAAAGTCCCCTACCCACCCTTCCACCGTTCCCAGGGCCAGCCCCGCCCCGGCCCTCAAACGCCGGCCGGGCTGCAAGCGGGCCCCGGGCTGCGCCCGGACCCCCTGGGGCTCCGCCCCAGACCCCACGCCTCAAACGCCGGCGAGGCTGGATTCACCCGGGTCGGAAGGGTGGCGCGGCCGGGGCGGGGACGGGGGCGGGGTGGGGTGTTGGCCTGGACGTAGAGCGTGATTTGTGGCGCTAGGGGAAGCCAAAACTGTCGAACGTTGGAGGCAGGGCGCCTAAATCATGCAGTCCAGGCCAACACCCCACCCCGCCCCCGGCACCGACCCACCCCACGCAGCCACGCCGACGCCGGCACACCCCAGCCCCGCCGGCGGGTGTGGCGCCGGGGGCCG
>NZ_JBHXKA010000112.1:0-26462 GCF_042722885.1 Streptomyces sp. NPDC058401 | reverse complement strand
GCGTGCGGGGGGCCGTCCAGGGCCCCCAGCGCCCCCTGGACCCCCTGGACCCCCTCACAACGGTCAACACACCTGCGGATCTTCACTTGATCGGATGACCGGCCCATCCGGGAGGGATCCGGCGCCGAATGAGGGTCGTGAGCATCAGCCGGAGGACAGTCGAGCGCGGCGCACTCGGCGCGGCGGCGCACTCGACTTTCCGTATGCACCAACCCATTTTCTGGAGAACACCATGACCACCCTTCGTTTCCGCCGCACCGCCCTCGCCGTCGCCACGGCAGCCGTACTGCCCTTCGCGCTGGCCGCCTGCTCCGACTCCGACTCCGGCAAGGACTCGGCCTCCGGTGCGGCCGCCGCGGCGAGCGCGGACGCCTCCTCCCCCGCCGCGGACGCCTCGGCTCCGATGACGGCGGACGGACCCTTCGGCGCCGCCTGCGCCGGTGTCCCGAAGGAAGGCGCGGGCAGCTTCGACGGGATGGCCAAGGACCCGGTCGCGACCGCCGCGTCCAACAACCCGGCGCTGTCCACCCTGGTGGCGGCCGTCAAGCAGGCCGGACTCGTCGACACCCTCAACAACGCCAAGGGCATCACGGTGTTCGCGCCGACCAACGACGCCTTCGCCAAGATCCCGAAGGCCGACCTCGACAAGGTCCTCGCCGACAAGGCCACCCTCACCAAGATCCTCACGTACCACGTCGTCGGCCAGAAGCTCACGCCGAAGCAGCTGGAGAACGGCTCGTTCGACACGCTGGAGACCGGGAAGGTGACCACGGCCGGCTCGGGCGAGTCCTACAAGGTCAACGGCACGTCCAACGTGGTCTGCGGCAACGTCCCGACCGCGAACGCCACCGTGTACATCGTCGACACCGTGCTGATGCCGAAGTAGCAGTGGCGCGGGACCGGTGACCCGCAGGGACGCCGGTCGTTGTAGAAGCGGTCAGCGAAGTGGCCCCCGGAGTCCCGGACCCGTCCTCAGGGTCCGGGACTCCATGCCGTGTGCACCGACCCCTCACCTGGTCGGCACACGGGGCGGCGGATTGGACAAGTGGCCGATCTTACTAACACCATGGCCCCGCAAGTTCGCGGCTGCGCAGGGGGGCAATCCGCTCGTTCCACGTCCCTCCGCACGGGCCGCTCGTCCCCGCCACACCCCTGGAGAGACTTCGCCATGAGCTTCGGCGACCCGAACAACCCCTACGGCCAGCAGCAGCCCCCGCAGGGTCAGCCCGGCTACCCGCAGGGCCAGCCCGGCTACCCGCAGCAGGCGCCTCAGGGTGTCCCCCCGCAGTACGGGTACCCGCAGCAGCCCGCCGGCGGCGTCCCCCCGCAGCAGCCGTACGGCGCGTACCCGCCGGCCGGCATGCCGCCCATGCCCGGCACCGGAATGCCGCCGCTGGCGCACTGGGGCCTGCGCGTCGGCGCGTACCTCCTCGACCTGCTGATCATCGCCGGCCCGACGATCCTCCTGAGCGTCGTCACCGCCGGTGACAGCGAGCCTTCGACGGGCGTCGCGATCTTCAGCCTGATCCTCACGCTCTACGCGCTCGGCATGGGCATCTTCCAGGTCTACAAGGAAGGCACCACCGGCCAGACGATCGGCAAGAAGGTCGTCGGGATCAGCCTGCGCCGCGAGGCCGACGGCAACACCCTCGGCTTCGGCATGGCCTTCGTCCGCAAGCTGGCGCACTTCCTGGACGGCTTCCTCTGCTACCTCGGCTTCCTGTGGCCGCTGTGGGACGCCAAGAAGCAGACCTTCGCCGACAAGGTGTGCAGCACCGTCGTCATCGTGGTTCCCAAGGGCTGACACGTCCTGACGTCGGGGCCCGTCCGGATTCCGGGCGGGCCCCGACGCGTTCACGCTACGGCTTGGGGAGCGTGCAGCCGGGGCGGTTCAGGTCGATCGCGTTGCCGGGGCCCACGCAGGGGACGATGACGTACGTCTGCTGCGCGTAGTTGATGCCCTGCCGGACCGTGACGGCGCCGCTCTCGGACACCTCGCACGGGTTGTTGAGCGTGCAGGAACCACCGTCCTCGTTGCCCGTGTTGTTCACGGCGACCACCTTGCCCGTCACCGTGTCGATCACCGGGGAGCCGGAGGTGCCGCCGATGGTGTTGCAGGCCGAGGTGTAGCGCAGGGAGTCCTTCCAGGTCCACTCGCCCTCCTTGAGGCGGTAGGCGAACCCGTCGGCGTTGCAGCTGTACGTTCGCTTCCAGTACCCGGACACCACCTTGATCGAGGTCCCCTGCACCGGGTGGGTGTCGTTCAGGGTGAGCGCGCTGATGCCGTACTGGCTGCTGATCTGCGCGTAGGTCTTGGTCAGTTGGTAGATCGAGATGTCCGTGTCGGTCATCGTGGCGTACGAGATCTTGCTCGCGCGCAGCGTCGCGACCTTGGATCCCGAGGCGTTCAGCAGCGAGAAGGAGCGGCTGGACGCCTTGTCCTTGACGACCTGTCCGGCCGCCGGCATGCCGGACTCCAGACAGTGGCCGTTGGACAGGACGAGCGCCGGGTCGGACGGCAGCGAGCCGGGCACGCGGACGACGGAGCCGGAGCAGTTGCTGAGCGCGACCGTACCGGCGAAGTTGACCGCGACGGCCCGGGTGACCGTGTCCCGGGGTGCCTGGGCCACGGCCGGCGAGGCCGCCGCTCCGGTGAGGAGCAGGGCGAACGCGGCGCCGGCGAGAGGCTTGTTCATGTGGGGGTTCCCCTCTGGTGACAATGCGACCGAAGATCCTTCGGTTGTCATGCGCATTGTTGGGAGCTGCCGCTCAACTCACAAGAGGGCCTGGGTAGTTCAGGCTTTTCGCGGGAACGGCCTTAATTCCACTTGTGGTGCCGACCGGGCGCCCGATAGGCGGACGGCGGCCCGGAGAGTTTCCCCGCGCCATCCCTTGACGGCCCCGGAGGCGGGGAGCACAGTGACCACCGGCAGGTCTTGAGAGCGCTCTCAAAACGCTCCGGGCCCGGCCAGCGCTCCCCCCACTCCCCCCACACCGCCTCAGAGAGGGCACCCATGCGCCTGATATCCGGCAGGAAACGACCGGCCGCCCGGCGGCGGTCCGCCATCGCCGCGCTGAGCACCCTGGCCGTGGCGGCCGCGGCCGCCGCGGTCGTCACCCTGCCCGCCAACGCCGCCGCCCCGCCCGTCCCGACGGGCTGGTCCCAGGTCTTCCTGGACGAGTTCGACGGGGCGTCCGGCTCCGGGGTGAACACGGCCGACTGGCTGTACACGACCGGTACGAGCTACCCCGGCGGCCCGGCCGGCTTCGGCACCGGCGAAGTCGAGACGATGACCGCGAGCACCGCCAACGTCTCCCTCGACGGTGCGGGGAACCTCCGCATCACCCCGAGGCGCGACGCCGCCGGCAACTGGACCTCCGGGCGGATCGAGACCAAGCGCTCGGACTTCCAGCCCCCGGCGGGCGGGAAGCTGCGCACGGAGGCCCGTATCCGGATGCCCGACGTCACCGGCGCCGCCGCGAAGGGGTACTGGCCGGCGTTCTGGATGCTGGGCGCGCCCTACCGCGGCAACTGGTGGAACTGGCCGGGCATCGGCGAGCTCGACATCCTGGAGAACGTCCAGGGCATCAACAACCTCTGGGCCACGATGCACTGCGGCACGAGCCCCGGCGGCCCGTGCAACGAGAAGTCGGGCATCGGCGGCCAGCGCGTCTGCACCGGCACCACCTGCCAGGGCGGCTTCCACACCTACGCGGTGGAGTGGGACCGCTCCACCGCGGCGGAGGAGATGCGCTTCTACCTCGACGGGGTCAACTTCCACACCGTGCGCGCCAGTCAGATGGACGCCGCCACCTGGACCAATGCGACCAACCACGGCTACTTCATCATCCTGAACGTGGCCATGGGCGGGGAGTTCCCGGCGGCCTTCGGCGGCGGCCCCGACGCGGGAACCCAGCCCGGCTACCCCATGGTGGTCGACTACGTCTCCGTACTGCAGTCCACGGGCGGCACGACCCCGCCCACCACTCCCCCCACGACCCCGCCCACCACGCCTCCCACCACGCCTCCCACCACGCCTCCGACGACCCCTCCCACCACCCCGCCCCCGTCCGGCAACCGCGACGCCTACGCCGCCATCCAGGCCGAGTCCCACGACAGCCAGGCCGGTACGGCCAAGGAGACCACCACGGACACCGGCGGCGGCCAGGACCTCACCACGATCGGAAACGGCGACTGGGCCCAGTACAAGGGCGTCGACTTCGGCTCCACGGCGGCGACCCAGTTCCACGGGCGGGTGGCGAGCGGCGCGGCCGGCGGGGTGAGCGGGCTCGTCGAGGTCCGGCTCGACAGCCGGACGAACGCGCCGATCGGCAGCTTCGCGGTGGCCGGCACGGGAGGCTGGCAGAGCTGGCGGACCGTACCGGCGAACATCTCGGGGGTCACCGGCACGCACGACGTGTACCTGACCTTCACCAGCGGCCAGCCGGCCGACTACGTGAACCTCAACTGGTTCGACTTCGGACACTGAAGGGACCGGGGAACACACCCATGAACACGCCCCGCCCGCCACTGCCCACCCGCCCCCTCCCGGCCCTGCTGCTGACCGCGCTCCTCGCCCTGGTCGCCGCCCTCCTCCTCTCCCCCACCCCCACCCGCGCCGCCGCGGACTACACCCAGGGCGTCACCGCCCAGGGCGCCGGCTCGGTGCGGATCTGGTTCACGCCCACCGCCCCGGCCGCCCTGGTCGACGTCCACTACCTGCCGGGCGGGGGCCTCGGCCAGCAGAACCTCCGCATGACGAACAGCGGCGGCACCTGGCAGCAGGCCGTCTCCGGGCTGACCGCCGGCGCCACCCTGGAGTACTGGTTCACGTACGAGAAGGGCGGGCCCCTCCACGACACCCCGCACTTCACCGCCATCGTCGACGGAACCGGCGGAGGTGGCGGAGGCGGGACCGGCACCTTCCCGATCACCTTCCGGAACGACACCCGCGGCGCCTACACCGACGCCCAGATCCACGTCACGGTCCTCGGCCAGGTGACCCCGGGCCAGTGGTCGTACATGAAGCCCGACGGCTCCATGACGCACATCAGCCACCTCGACGCCGCCGCCCCCGGACACCTGGTCAAGAAGGGGATCAGCTACCCGAACATGTCCTTCACCCTCGCCCAGGTGGGCGGGACCGTGCCCTCCCCGGCATCGATCCGCGGCG
This sequence comes from Streptomyces sp. NPDC058401, assembly GCF_042722885.1. NCBI lineage: Bacteria > Bacillati > Actinomycetota > Actinomycetes > Kitasatosporales > Streptomycetaceae > Streptomyces > Streptomyces sp. NPDC058401. The sequence goes on along the minus strand of NZ_JBHXKA010000112.1, from coordinate 21,288 downwards.
GACGGATCTACGTCTCCCTCGGCTCCCCCGTGTACCTCCCGGTCTCCCCGGACGACCAGGGCTGGGGCGGCCCCGACCTGCGCAACCCGAACGACCCCAACAGCGACGTGTACTACGACTGGTACGAGTACACGTACGTCCACGGGCAGGTCGCCTTCGGCGGGAACACCACCATGGTCGACCAGTTCGGCTTCCCGATGACCTCCCGGCTGCGCCAGACCTCCAGCGGGTACGACACCACCCAGGGCATCACGCTCACCCGCGCCCAGGTCATGCAGCAGTACGCGGGAGCCGTCGGTGCCGCCTACCGGCCGCTGCAGAACGCCTACCGGATCGTCGCCCCGCGCTCCTCGGACCTCTTCCTGGCGGGCGGCGCCCAGCAGAACCAGCTCACCGCCGCCATCGACCAGGCCTGGTCGCACTACACCGCCCAGCCGTTCACCCTGACCCGGCTCGGCGAGACCTTCTCCGGGCGGGTCAGCGGCAGCACGCTCGCCTTCACCAAGAACGGCGCCGGCCCCTTCGTCCTGCGCAAACCCACCTCGCCCGACGTCATGGCCTGCGCCGGGGCCCTGGCCTCGGGCAACGACACCGAGAAGCAGCTCGGGGCGGAGTTCTGCGCCGCCTTCAACCGGGGCGTCGCCCTGGACACCGCCCGCTGGTACTCCCCGGCCGCGTACTACGGCGCTGCGGCCGCGAACGACTACTCCGGCTTCTTCCACTCCGTGGGCCTGAACCACCGGGCGTACGGATTCCCCTACGACGACGTCAACGACCAGTCCACCGTGCAGATCCTCGGCAACGCCGCTCCCCCGACCGGGCTCACCCTCGGCATCGGCTGGTGAGGACCGGCCGGGACCCGGGTGGGGAGGTCCTTCCATGAGGCCCCTACCGCCGGGAGCGCTCTCAGCGTTCCCGGCGGTACGGGTTACCCTGCTGTCCGACAGGGCCGGGGCCTCCACAACCCGGGCCGCCGCCCCCGGACACGCACGAGGAGCGCCCGTGGCCGAACAGGTTCCCGCCGGCCGGCCCACCCTGGAAGCGGTGGCGGCGCGCGCCGGGGTGTCCAGGGCCACCGCGTCCCGGGTCGTCAACGGCGGCGACGGAGTGCGCGCGCACCTGGTGGACAAGGTCCGCGCGGCCATCGTGGACCTCGGTTACGTGCCCAACCACGCGGCCCGCACGCTGGTCACCCGGCGGACCGGCGCGGTCGCCGTGATCATCGCCGAGCCGGAGATCCGGATCTTCTCCGACCCGTTCTTCTCCCGCCAGGTCCGCGGCATCAGCAAGGAACTGACCGCGCACGACACCCAGTTGGTGCTGCTCCTGGTCGAGCACCGCGGGGACTACGACCGGATCGAGCGGTACCTGGCCGGCGGTCACGTCGACGGCGCGCTCGCGTTCTCGCTGCACACCGACGACCCGCTGCCCGCGATCACGCACCGCATCGGCATGCCCACCGTCTACGGCGGGCGGCCCGGCTGGACCGGGCAGGCCGACGGAGCCGCACCGTACGGTCCGCTGTCGTACGTCGACGCCGACAACCGCGGGGGTGCCCGCGAGGCCGTACGGTACCTGCTGTCGCGGGGGCGGCGGCAGATCGCGCACATCGCCGGGCCGCTGGACCAGACTTCGGCGACCGACCGGCTCGACGGGTACCGGGACGTGCTGCTCGACGCGGATCCGGCGCTGGTCGCCGAGGGGGACTTCACCGCGGCGGGCGGAGCCCGGGCGATGGCGGAACTGCTGGAGCGCTGCCCGGATCTCGACGCGGTGTTCGCCGCGAACGACCTGATGGCGACGGGCGCGCTGGGCGTGCTGCGCGAGCGCGGCCGGTCCGTGCCGCAGGACGTGGCGCTGGTCGGCTTCGACGACGCCGAGCTGGTGGCGGAGGGTACCGATCCGCCGCTGACGACCGTGCGCCAGGACATCGAGGGCATGGGGCGGCTGATGGTGCGGCTGCTGCTGCGGTCCCTGGACCCGGCCCTCGGATCGCACCGGGTCCCGGGATCCGTGATCACCCCCACCTCACTCGTGGTGCGCGGATCCGCCTAGGACGCCCTTCCCCCCTCCGCGGGACCCAACTCCCTTTCGCCATGCGGCGGAAGGGGTGATTCCCGGCCGTCCGGCGCACGGCTCTTGACTGGACGCCCGTGCGGGGTGCACGCTCCAGTCGCGCTTTGAGAGCGCTCTCAGAACCGAGCCGAATCCGCCCCACCGCAGGAGGCCGCACCATGCCCATCTCCCGAGCCGTCCGAAGAGCACCCCTGCGCCTCGGCGCCCTCGCCCTCGCCGGGGCCCTCCTGACGACCGCCTGCGGTTCCGGCGACGACGCGGGTTCCGGCGCCTCCGGAGCCCCGGGCGGCGGCGGTCAGGTCACGCTCACCGTGGACCTGTTCGGGGCCTTCGGCTACCAGGAGGCCGGGCTCTACGCCGAGTACGAGCAGCTCCACCCGAACGTCAAGATCAAGCAGACCGACACCGAGGACGAGCAGGACTACTGGAAGTCGCTCCAGACCAGGCTGGCCGGCGGGGGCGGACTGGCGGACGTCCAGGCCCTGGAAGTGGGGCGCATAGCCTCGGTGACGCAGAAGCAGGCCGACAAGTTCGCGGACCTCAAGGAGTACGGGGCGGCCTCGCTCCAGGGGGAGTTCGCCACCGCCAAGTGGGCCGCGGCGACGACGAAGGACGGCAAGGTCCTCGGTCTCGGGACCGATGTCGGCCCCGAGGCCATGTGCTACCGCAGCGACCTGTTCAAGGCGGCGGGCCTGCCCACCGACCGTGCGGAACTGGCCACCCGGTGGGCCACCTGGGACGGCTACCTGGAGCTCGGCCGGCAGTACAAGGCCAAGGCCCCGGCCGGCAGCGCCTGGCTGGACAGCGTGGCGAGCCTGAACTCGGTCATGGTCGGCCAGGCGAAGGAGCGGTACTACGACGCCTCGGGTGCGCTGATCTACGAGAACGGCCCCGCGGTGAAGTCCGCCTGGGACGCCTCGGTCAGGGCCGCGGCGGACGGGCTCAGCGCCAAGCTGGACCAGTGGTCACCGCCGTGGAACCAGGCCTTCTCCTCCGGCTCCTTCGCCACGATGCCCTGCCCCGCCTGGATGCTCGGCTACATCAAGGGGCAGGCCGGCGAGTCGGGCAAGGGCAAGTGGGACGTGGCGAAACTGCCCGGCGGCGCCGGCAACTGGGGCGGCTCCTACCTCGCCGTGCCGCGGGCCGCGCAGCACAAGAAGGAGGCCTACGAGCTGGTGAAGTGGCTGACCGCGCCCGAGCAGCAGACCAAGCTCTTCCGCAAGCAGGGCAACTTCCCCTCGGCCGTGAAGGCCATCGGACAGATCGCGGACGCCAAGGACCCGTACTTCTCGGACGCCCCCATCGGGCAGATCTTCGGCGAGGCGGCCGAGCAGGCCCCGGTCCAGGTGCTCGGCGTGTACGACAAGGACATCGCGGACCAGATCACCAACGCGCTGAGCGAGGTGGAGCGCAAGGGCACGTCGCCGGATACGGCCTGGTCGAACGCGAAGAAGGCCGTCAAGAACGCCCTGGGCTGAGCCGTGACCCGTACCTCCCGCAGGGGCGCCGCCCCGTACGCCTTCATCGCTCCCTTCTTCACGCTCTTCGCCGCCTTCGGGCTGTTCCCGCTCCTCTACACGGCGTACGTCTCCGTCTACCGCGTCGAGCTGCAGAACCCCGGCGAGATGGAGTGGCGCGGCCTGGACAACTACACCGCCCTGTTCTCCGATCCGTTCTTCTGGACGGCCCTGCGCAACACCGTCACCATCGGCGCACTGTCGACCGTGCCACAGCTGCTGATCGCGCTCGGCCTGGCCCACCTCCTCAACTACCGGCTGCGGGCCCGGACCTTCTTCCGCACCGCACTGCTCCTGCCGTACGCCACCTCGGTGGCCGCGGCCTCGTTGATCTTCGCGCAGCTCTTCGGACGGGACTTCGGACTCGTCAACACCGTGCTGGACGCGGTGGGTCTGAGCCCCGTGGACTGGCAGACCGGGACGGCCGCCTCGCAGATCGCCGTCTCGACCATCGTGGTGTGGCGCTGGACCGGCTACAACACGCTGATATACCTGGCGGGGATGCAGTCCATCCCGGCCGAGCTGTACGAGGCGGCCGAGGTCGACGGGGCGTCCAAGTGGCGGCAGTTCCTGCACGTGACCCTGCCGGGGCTGCGGCCCACCATCGTCTTCACGGTGGTGGTCTCCACCATCGGCGCCACCCAGCTCTTCGGTGAGCCGCTGCTCTTCGAGGGCTCCGTGTCGGGGGGCATCTCGCACCAGTACCAGACCCTGGGGCTCTACATGTACGAGCAGGGCTGGGGCTTCTTCCACCTGGGCCGGGCCGCGGCCATCGCCTGGGTGATGTTCCTGCTGATCGTGGCGCTGGTCGGGGCCAACGCCCTGCTCGTGCGCCGCCGTTCCCTCAAGGAGGCCGGCCGGTGAGCTCCTCTCCCGTCGCCCGCCACGGCGGCCGGCTGACCTACGCGGTGCTGGTCGTCGCGGTCCTGGTGTCCGCCTTCCCGCTGTACTGGACCCTGGTCGCGGCGAGCCGCTCGAACGCCGACATGGCCCGGCCCGTGCCCTCGCTCCTTCCCGGTCCGAGGCTCGCGGCCAACCTCCAGGCGGTCCTGGACGAGGCGGACATCGGAAAGGCGCTGCTCAACTCGCTGATCGTGTCGAGCGCGATCACCGTGGGCACCGTGCTCTGCTCCACGCTCGCCGGCTTCGCCTTCGCCAAGCTCCGGTTCCGGGGGCGCGGCGCGCTGCTCGGCGCCGTGGTCGCGTCGATGATGATCCCGCCGCAGCTGGGTGTGATCCCGCTGTTCATGCTGATCGTGAAGCTGCACTGGGTGAACGAGCTCCAGGCCGTGGTCCTGCCCGGGCTGGTCTCCGCCTTCGGCGTGTTCTTCATGCGGCAGTTCCTCGCGCAGTCCCTGCCCGACGAGCTGATCGAGGCGGCCCGGGTCGACGGGGCCTCGTACGCCCGGATCTTCTGGTCGATCGTGGTGCCGGTGGCCCGGCCGGCCATGGCCGTGCTCGGTCTGCTGACCTTCATGACGGCCTGGAACGACTTCTTCTGGCCGGTGGTGGCGCTGTCCTCGCAGGAGCCGACCGTGCAGGTGGCGCTGCGCCAGCTGGGCGGCGGCTACGTGCACGACCAGTCCGTGATCATGGCGGGCACGCTGCTCGGGACCCTGCCCGTGCTACTGGTCTTCGGTCTGCTGGGGCGGCAGATCGTGGGCGGCATCATGCAGGGCGCGGTCAAGGGCTGAGGCCCGCTCGCCGCGCCTCACCTTCCGCCCCGTCTCCCCGCCCCTCTCCCCGTCCCTCTCCCCCTCTACAGGAGTGCCTTCATGACCACTGTCGACGCGTCCCCCTCCGCGGGGGCCGCGCTCCGCTTTCCCCCCGGGTTCCGGTGGGGCACGGCGACGGCCGCCTACCAGATCGAGGGCGCGGCCGCGCTGGACGGACGGGGCCCCTCGATCTGGGACACCTTCAGCCACACCCCGGGCAAGGTGCTGGGCGGCGACACCGGGGACACGGCCGCCGACCACTACCACCGGATGGCCGAGGACGTGGGCCTGATGAGCCGGCTCGGCGTGAGCGACTACCGCTTCTCGGTGGCCTGGCCGAGGGTGCAGCCCACCGGTCGGGGCCCCGCCGTGCAGCGGGGGCTCGACTTCTACCGGCGGCTGGTGGACGCGCTGCTGGAGGCGGGCATCCGGCCCGTGGCCACCCTCTACCACTGGGACCTGCCGCAGGAACTGGAGGACCGCGGCGGCTGGCCGGAGCGGGGCACGGCGGAGCGGTTCGCCGAGTACGCCGGCCTCGTAGCGCAGGCGCTCGGGGACCGGGTGGCGAGCTGGACCACCCTCAACGAACCCTGGTGCGCGGCCTTCCTCGGCTACGCGGCGGGGGTGCACGCGCCCGGCCGCACCGAGCCGGCCGCCGCCCTGCGGGCCGCCCACCACCTCAATCTGGCCCACGGGCTGGGCGTACGGGCACTGCGCGCGGCGCTGCCCGGGTCGGCGGAGGTCTCGCTGACGCTCAATCTGCACGCGGTGCGGCCGCTGACGGACACGGCCGCCGACCGGGACGCGGCGCGGCGCATCGACGCCGTGGGGAACCGGATCTTCCTCGACCCGGTGTTCCACGGGCGGCTGCCGCCGGACCTCGTCCGCGACACCGCCGGGCTCACGGACTGGTCGTTCGTGCGCGACGGCGATCTGGCGGCGGCCTCCGAGCCGCTCGACTGGCTGGGGCTGAACTACTACTCCCCCACGGTGGTCGCGGCGGCCGGTCCGGGCGGACCCGCAGCGGAGCGGGCTCCGTCCCCCTGGCCCGGGGCGGAGGGCCGCGTACGGTTCCTGCCGGCGCCCGGTCCCCGTACGGAGATGGACTGGCCGGTGGATCCGGACGGGCTGTCCGAGCTGCTGGCGCGGCTGCGCGAGGAGCTGCCCGGGGTTCCGCTGGTGATCACGGAGAACGGTGCGGCGTACGCGGACCGGGTGGGCCCCGACGGGGAGGTCCGCGATCCGGAGCGGATCGCCTACCTGCGCGGCCATCTGGAGTCGGTGCACCGGGCGATCGCGGACGGCGCGGACGTGCGCGGCTACTTCGTGTGGTCGCTGCTGGACAACTTCGAGTGGGCGTACGGCTACGGCAAGCGGTTCGGGATCGTCCACGTGGACTTCGCCACGCAGCGGCGCACGCCCAAGGACAGCGCGCGCTGGTACGCGGACGTCATCGCCCGGGGCGGCCTGGCGCCCTGAGGCGGGCCCGGGCGCACGCGGGCGGGCCCCGCACCCGGGTGGGTGCGGGGCCCGAGGCCTGCCGGTCGCGCGGGTCCTCCGTACGGCGAGCCCGTGCGGCTAGCCCGTGCGGGAGGCGCCCGGACGTTCCCAGCGGTAGAACTCCTGGGCCATGGCGTCCTTGGGGCTGCGCCAGGTCTCCGGGTCGTGCGGGCTGACGTAGGCGGTGAGCCGGTCGCTGAGGTCCCGGAACTCGGGGTGGCCGGTCACTTCGGCGATGGCCGGACCGGGGGGCCGGTCGGACTCGATGAAGTGCATGTACACGTCGCCGAACTGGAAGAGGCTGCGGCGGGTGACCCCGACGAGGTGCGGCAGCTCGCCCGCGTCCGAGGCCGCGAAGAGCTCGGCGATGTCGGGGGCGGACTGCGGCGCCATGCGGGCCACGATGAGTGCGCGGTGCATCCGGTGTGCTGCCTTTCGTGTCAGACGCGGCTGGCCGCGGGCGTGCGGCTCTCGCGTTCGCGTTGTTCGATCTTCTCCCTGATCAGTTCCAGCTGGATCTTGGAGTTCCGGTTGATGTTCGCGGTCATCCAGTCGTCGTCGACGGGTGCCTGCGGCTTCATCGCGAAGTCCTGGGTCCACACCATCCGGGTGCCGCCGGGTACTTCGAAGTACTGCCAGTGGATGTCCATGTGCTCGAACGGGCCGGTCTCGACCCGGCGGGCGCGCACGGTGCGGCTGGCGGGGTCGGGGGTGCGTTCGGAGACCCAGCTCCACACGGTGCCGTTCTCGTCGGGGTGCATCGTCAGGCGGAAGCGGGTGGTGGGCCCGTCCTCCTCCAGGATCTCCAGCGAGGCGTACTCGCTGAACAGCGCCGGCCAGCTGGGGAGATGGTTGGTCATCTCCCACACGGTGTCCATGGGCGCCTTGACGACGATCTCGTTCTGGGTGTGTCCTGCCATCTCAAGCTCCGGTCATCAGGCTGGTGTTGACGAGGTCGAGGAACTCTTTGGGGGTCTTGCAGCGGTCCGCGTCGGTGGGCAGGGCCCGGCCGCGCTGGTTTTCCAGCAGGCCGACGATGCCGAGCAGGCCCAGCGAGTCGAGCCCGTAGTCGTCGAACAGGGAGTCCGGGCGGTTCTTCATGTCGGCCGGGTCCACGGTGATGCCGGCCCCGGACTTCATCAGGGCGGCCAGCTCCTCGACGGTCAGTCGTTCGGACATGAGCGGCTCCTTCTGTCTTTAGGAGGGGATCTTGATGACGAGCGCGGCGTTGGAGCCCATCAGGCCCCGGCTCAGTACGAGCGCGGTGCGCAGCTGCGCCGGGCGGGCGCTGCCGGTCACCACGTCGAGGTCGTGGCACACGTCGAACACGTTCGGCGTGGGCGGGACGATGCCGTGCTCCAGGGCGAGCACTGCGGCGGCGGTGTCGAGGGCGGGGGCGGCGCAGTAGGCCCGGCCCGTCCCGGTCTTGGGCGCCGTGACCGGCACCTTGCGCCCGTGTGCGCCGAGGGCGGAGACGATCGCGGCCGCCTCGGCCCGGTCGGCTTCCGGGGTGCCGAGTGCGTCGGCGAAGACCACGTCGACCTCCTCGGGGGCGCAGCCCGCCTCCCGCAGGGCGCCCGTGATCGCGTGGGCCAGGCCCTCGGCGGAGGCGTCGGCCCGGTCGGGGTGGTGCGGGCCGGTGAAGGTCGCCGCGTGCCCGGCCAGCAGGGCCCGTACGGAGGCGCCGCGGTCGCGGGCGGCCCGCTCCTCCTCGACCAGGAACATCGCGCCGCCCTCGGCGGGTACGAAGCCGCAGGCCTTGTCGGTGAAGGGCCGGTAGGCCCGCTCCGGGTCGTCGTGGGTGCTCAGGGCCTCGTAGCCGAGCTGGCAGACGATGGAGTACGGGGCCAGGGGCGCCTCGGTGGCTCCGACGAGCATGGCCCTGCTGCCCTGGTGGATGGCCCGGGCGGCGTGTGCGAAGGCGTCGAGTCCGCCGGCCTCGTCGGCTGCGACGACCCCGCAGGGGCCCTTGAGGCCCCGGCGGATGGAGATCTGCCCGGTGCTGGCCGCGTAGAACCAGGCGATGGACTGGTAGGGGCCGACGTAGCGCGGTCCCTGGCCCCAGAGGTGTTGCAGCTCGCGCTGGCCGAATTCGCCGCCGCCCGATCCGGCGGCGGTGACCACGCCGACGGAGAAGGGGTCGTCCTCGTAGTCGGCCCGGCCGAGCCGGCCGTCCTCCAGGGCGAGGTCGGCCGCGGCGAGGGCGTGGTGGGTGTAGCGGTCGGTCTGGACGAGGTAGCGTTCCTCGACCATCGAGGCCGGGTCGAAGCCGCGTACCTCGCCCGCCACGCGGAGCGGGAGGTGTTCGCAGCCCTCGCGGGTGACGCGGCCCAGGACCGAGGCACCCGACTCGGTGGCCTTCCAGAAGGCCTCGGCGCCGATGCCGTTGGGTGCGACGACTCCGATGCCCGTGATGACCGTACGGACGCTCACGAGACCACCTCCTTCTTGCGCTCGTCGGGGCGGGTCATGACGACCGCGGACTGGAAGCCGCCGAAGCCGCTGCCGACGGAGAGCACGTTGCGCAGCTTGCGCTCGCGGGCGACGCGCGGGACGTAGTCCAGGTCGCATTCCGGGTCGGGGGTCTCGTAGTTGGCCGTGGGCGGGACGACCTGGTGGGTCATCGCCAGGACGCAGGCGGCCAGCTCGATCGCCCCGATGGCGCCGAGGGAGTGCCCCACCATGGACTTGATGGAGGTCATCGGCGTCTTGTAGGCGTGGTCTCCGAGGACCTTCTTGACCGCCGCCGTCTCGTGGCGGTCGTTCTGCTTGGTCCCGGAGCCGTGCGCGTTGACGTAGTCGATCTCGCGGGCGTCGGTGCGGGCCTGGGCGAGGGCGGTTTCGATGGCGCGGGCCATCTCCAGGCCCTCGGTGGTCAGGCCCGTCATGTGGTGGGCGTTGCCGAAGGTGGCGTAGCCGCCGATCTCGCAGTAGACGGTCGCGCCGCGCGCGCGGGCGTGTTCCAGCTCTTCCAGGACGAGGACGGCGCCGCCCTCGCCGAGGACGAACCCGTCACGGTCGGCGTCGAAGGGCCGGGAGGCGTGGGCGGGGTCGTCGTTGTTGGGCGAGGTGGCCTTGATGGCGTCGAAGCAGGCCACGGTGATCGGCGAGACGGGCGAGTCGGAAGCGCCGGCGATGCAGACGTCCATCTTGCCCTCGGCGATCGAGTGGAAGGCGTAGCCGATGGCGTCGAGTCCGGAGGTGCAGCCGGTGGAGACGGTCTGTACCGGGCCGCGTGCTCCCGTCTTCTCCGCGACGGCGGATGCCAGGGTCGCCGGGGTGAAGGCGCGGTGGAGGTGGGCCGCGGCGAGCCGGTGGTCCACGTCCCACCAGTCGCCCGACTGGCTGACGGCCACGTAGTCGTGCTCCAGGCGCGTGGTGCCGCCCACGGCGGTGCCGAGGGAGACGCCGGTGCGCCAGGCCTGGTCGCTGGTGAGGTCGAGTCCGGCGTCGCGCACGGCTTCGGCGGCGGCGACCAGGGCGAACTGGATGTACCGATCCGCGCGGGCCGCCTCCTCAGTGCCGAGGCCGTGTGCGGCGGGATCGAAGTCGACCTCCGCGGCTATCCGGGAGCGGAAGCCGGTCGGGTCGAAGAGGGTGATGCCGCGGGTTGCCGTACGCCCGTTGGAGAGCAGCTCCCAGAAGGCGGAGGCGCCGATCCCACCGGGGGCGACGACGCCGACCCCGGTGACGGCCACGCGTCGGCGGGTCACGAGACCGCTCCCGCGCGGTCCGGGGGCCGCTCCCATGCGGAGCCCTCCGGGTGGACGGCCTCCTCCGTGTCCACGTGCCCGAGCTTGGGGTCCGGGGCGAGCGGTCCGAGGTGGAAGACCATGCGGGCCTCGGTGCCGCCGACGTTGCGGAAGCGGTGGCGCACGTTCATCGGGACGAGGAGTCCCTGGTCGGTGAGGAGCGGGTGGGCCTCGCCGTCGAGGTCGACCTCCAGCTCGCCGGCGACCACGTACACGAACTCCTCGGAGTACGGGTGGTAGTGCTCGGCGATGTGCTCGCCCGGCGCCATGACGGCCAGGCCCATGAAGCCGCTGGTGCAGCCCACCGAGGTCGGTGTGAGGACGGCCCTCAGGTCGCCGCCGCGCCGCGTGTTGGGCTGCGTCTCGCTGAGGTCCACGATGTGCGGTGGGCGTTGTCTGGTCATGGCGGGGGTTCCTCCTGGCAGTGGGGAGCCTGGACGGGGCTGGTGGGTGGGGGGTCCGGGTGGGGAAGGTCCGGGTGGGGTGGGTCCGGGTGGGGGCCGGTGGGGAATGCCGCTGCGCTTCAGCTCTCGGCGGGGGCCCGGCGGTCGGTGATCAGGCTCATGGTGTGGCGGACCGCGGACGCGGCGGCCCCCTCGGCCCCGTTGACGGGGCCGGCCATCAGACGGGCGAGGACGGCCGCCTTGCGCGCTCCCTTGACGCCGAAGGCGGTCTCCAGCCCGGCGCCGTGCGGGCTGCGCACGTCGATGAGGCGTACGACGGTGTCGTCGCGCTGGAAGATGCTGCTGCTCACGGTCGGGGCGTCGGCCCGGTGGGCGGCTTCCTCGTCCTGCCGGGCGAGGAACCGGGCCAGCGCCGGTCCGCAGCCGGGCTTGGCCGGGTAGAACAGCGCGTGGCGCCGTACGTCGGGGCGGTCGGTGGCGCCGGCCTCGCGCGCGGCGACGTGGTGGACGGCGGGGAGCGCGGCCCGCATGAAGAACATCCGGGCGGACTCGGGGTCGCCGAGGTCGCGGTCCTGTTCCAGGTAGGGGTTGATGGCCTCTTCGACGGCCCGTACCTCGGGCTGCTCGGAGACGTGCCGCAGGGCGGCCATCAGGTCGCCGCGGACCTCCACCGTACGCACGACCCGGTTGCCGTGCATGAACAGCGAGGTCCGCAGGAGCCGGGTGTGTCCGTCCACCTTCGCCTCCGGGGAGGCGTAGCTGGAGAGGAGCGCGGCGACGTCCTTCTCGCTGCCGGGCTTGACCGTGAAGGTCAGGGCGTGGCGCACGATGCCGGCGCCGAGCCGGGGCGCTTCCTGGAGCCGGGCGCCCGTGGGGCGCTGGGCGTCCTGGTAGCCGCGGCCGGTCTCGCGCAGGACGGTGTACTTGAGCGGGCGCATGGCGCGGGCGCAGGCACCGAGCGGCCGCACCTGCTCGGCGTGGTGCTCGCTGTTGACCCAGGCGAGGTACTGCGGGGCGCTCTCCCACTCGCTGGTGATGAGCCACTGCGAGGGGTTCTCGAAGGACTGGCAGAGCTGGTCGCTGATGTGGCCCGGTTCGGACGCGATGTCGTGGCGCAGCTGCTCGTACGCCTCGAAGAACCGCTGCTGGGCTCCTTCGTGGAGGTCCATCAGCAGGACGACCCTGAGCATGGATCCGTCGAAGGCGGACTGTGACACCCGTTCGGACAGGGTGGTCGTCATCTGCTCACTCCTTCGTGAGGGCCCCGGTGGAGGGCGGGGGTGTTCATCGCGTACGGACCCTCGTCCGTCATCGGCGGTGACCGCCCCGGACCGGCGGCCGTCGCGGGGACGGCAGGCCGGCGTGTCTTCGGGGGAACCGCTGTCGCTCATCGTCATCCGGGTGCGGACGTACCGCTACATCTCCGGATCAAGCGGGTGACAACCGGCGTATCTCATGGGCTTGGCCGGCGATCGGGGGCATAAAAGAGTGCACTCCCCCCACACAGAATTCAGGAGCTCGCAGCTGATGGAAGACACGGCAGATGTTCGCGTACCGGTTCTCGTCGTGGGCGGCTCCCTCGTGGGTCTGTCCACCTCGCTGTTCCTGAGCCGCCACGGCATCAGGCACCTGGTAGTGGAGAAGCACGCCGGTACCTCCGACCACCCGCGCGGGCGCGGAATCAACGCCCGGACCATGGAGCTGTTCCGGGTCGCCGGGGTGGAGGGTGCCATCCGCCGGGCGGCGTCCGCGCTGGAGAACAACAACGGCATCCTGCAGACGCAGTCCCTGCTCGGCGGCGACCACAACTGGCTGGTCAAGGCGATCGACCCGGCCGGCGCGCTGAGCAAGTTCAGCCCCAGCGCCTGGTGCGTGTGCAGCCAGAACAACATCGAGCCGATCCTCGCCGCGCAGAGCCGCGCCCAGGGCGCCGACGTGCGCTTCTCGACGGAGCTGATGAGCTTCGACCAGGACGAGACCGGCGTGAACGCGCTGGTCAAGGACCGGGAGACCGGTGAGCACATCACCGTGCGCGCCGACTTCCTGATCGCGGCGGACGGTCCGCGCAGCCCCGTGCGCGAGCAGCTGCGCATCCCCCAGACCGGGGCCGGCGAGCTGTTCCACAACGTCAGCGTGACCTTCCGCTCGCGGCAGCTCGTCGAGGTGCTGGGCGACCTGCGGTTCATCGTCTGCTACCTGATGAAGCCGGGTGCGGACGGGGCCCTGCTGCCGGTGGACAACGAGACCCAGTGGGTCTTCCACCTCCCGTGGCACCCGGACCGGGGCGAGACCCTGGAGGACTTCACCGAGGAACGGTGCGCGGAGCAGATCCGGGCCGCGATCGGCGTGCCCGACCTGGACGTGGAGATCAACGGCAAGGCGCCGTGGCACGCGGCCGAACGGATCGCGGAGCGGTACGCGTCCGGCCGGGTGTTCCTGGCAGGGGACGCGGCCCACGAGATGTCCCCCACCGGTGCCTTCGGTTCCAACACCGGCATCCAGGACGCGCACAACCTGGCGTGGAAGATCGCCGCGGTGCTGAACGGGTCGGCGGGCCTCGGCCTGCTGGAGACCTACCAGGCCGAGCGGCATCCGGTGGCCCTGGCGACCGCGGCGCGCGCCTCGGCCCGTTCGGCCGAGCACAGCCACCCGGGGTACGCGCCGCCGCCGACCATGGGCGGCGGACCGGGCAGCGGGGTCATGACGACCGCGATGGCGTACGCGTACCCCAGCGGGGCGTTCGTCGGCGGCTCACCGGACCGGCCGGTCATCCCGGAGGGGATGCGCATGAAGGGCGACCCGGGCACCCGGGCTCCGCACATGTGGCTGAAGCGGGCCGACGGCGAGCGGGTGTCGACGCTGGACCTGTACGAGCGCTCGTTCGTGCTGCTCTGCGGCGCGGGCTCGCCGTGGCGCGAGGCGGCCGGGCGGGTGGCCGAGCGGCTGTCCGCGAAGGTGGACGCCTACTCCATCGGCTCCGCCCGGGGGGCGGACCTGATCCAGGAGGACGGTGCCGACTGGACCGGGGTGCACGAGCTGTCGGAAGCCGGCGCCCTGCTGGTGCGCCCCGACGGGTTCGTCGCGTGGCGTTCCGAGGGGGCGGCGGCCGACCCCGAGGCCGCGCTGACCGAGGCGCTGTCCGCGGTGCTGCGCCGGGCCTGAGCGGCCCGTACGCCGAGTGGTCCCCCTGCCGCCGGCCCGTAAGCGGGCCGGGGGCAGGGGCGTTCATGGGTGCCGGCGGAGCGTGCGGGTGGACTCGTACCGGCGGACTCGTACCGGCGGAGCGTGCCTGCGGAGCGTGCCTGCGGACTCGTGCCGGTCCGTGTCAGCCGCAGGCCCAGCAGCCCGCCCAGCAGCCGGAGCCGTGGTGCGGGGGGCGCCGGCGGCGGGCGGTCCCGGCGGGGGCCGTGTCCGCGCAGGCGGAGTTGCGGCGGGCGAAGCAGGCGACGACCACCGCGATCGCGGCGAGTTCCTCGGGGGCTGCCACGCCCTTCTCCACGCGGAGCAGGCTGGTGATCGGGGCCATCTGGGCTATCGGAGCGTCCTTCAGCATCGGCTCGGCCTCTCGCACAGGCGGATAGCAGGACCCCCCCTCGCGGAATCCAAGGACTCCGGACGCTGCCGACGCTAGCGGGGCGCGACACGCCCGGCACGCCGGGCAGTTGCACGAAAGCCCAGGTCGCAGCCGCGCCGACCGGGTGACACCGGGCCGCGCGCGGGCGCGCGGTGATTGGGCCGTCGGAGTGGCGGGCCGCCAGAAATCCCGGTGCGTCCGGATCTGGCAGCGGCATAGGGTCGGGGGATGAGCACCCGCACCTTCCGCATCACCGTCCGGGGGTCCTTCGACGGACTCACCGAAGAGCAGCGCGCGGCCCTCCTCGCGGACGCGGCCCGGCACGACATCCTGAAGGCCGAGTTCACTCCCGAGGGGCACCTCACGTACGACGTGGCCCGGCCCTCCTTCACCTTCCGCTTCCTGGCCGAGGGCGAGGCGGAGGAGGACATCCTGGACGCGACCGCGCACGCCGAGCTCGCCGCGGAGACCTGGCTGACGGAGCACGGGTACGGCTTCAAGCGGATCCGCTCGCAGGCCCAGGACCTCACGCTGGCGCCCTTGAGCAAGCGGCAGCGGCAGGCGGCCGCGCGGGGGGACTCCTGAGCGGGAGCCCCCTCGGGCGTGTCCGCAAAGTCCCGCCTGCCTCGGCGCCACTTTGCGGACACGCCCTGGCACGGCCGCCCGCGGGGCGTGCGCCGGGCCGGGTCAGCGGGCCTGGCACTTCTTCCAGGAGAAGTGGTAGACGCTGTTGATGCTGCCGTCGGTGGAGTCGAGGGCCATGTAGCTGGTCTTCGCCGGGTCCGAGGTGCCCACCTCGGCGCGCAGCTCGGTGTTGATGTTGAAGTTGCGCTGTTCTCCGCAGGGGGCGAAGACCAGGGCCTCGATGCCGGTGGTGTCGGAGGCCTGCCAGTTGTCTTCGAGCCTGCCCTGGAACTTGTGGGTGCGGTAGTCCGTCTGCTTCATGCCCTGGAAGTAGTAGCTGGCCTTCTGGGTGCCGACGGCGCCCGGCTGGAGGCTGCCGAATCCCCGGTAGTCCACCTGGGCGACGGCGTAGGTGTACCCCTGCGGGACGTGCACGAGCAGGGAGAGCAGACAGTTCTTGCGGCCGTCGGTCGGGGCGCTGTTCCCGCCCGCCATGGCCAGGTACTCGCTGTAGGTGACGGTGAAGGCCGAGTTGTCCTCGGCCACGGCGACGGTGGCGCTGCCCGGCCGGCAGCCCGAGCCGTTGACCGTGGCGACGTCGACGGTCACCCGCTCCTCCGGCGCGGAGGGAGCCCCGGGGCCGCCCGCCGCCCCGGCGGCGGAGACGGGCAGGAGGGCGAGGAGGCCGCCGGTCGCGAGGGCGGTGCCGAGCGCGGTACGCAGTGTTCTGATCACCCGGCCATGGAAGCGGTCCGTACCGGGGTGATCGGTGCACGGGTGCGCGGACTCACTCCGATGGCCGGGCCCTTTCACCGCAGAAACGTTCGGGCAGCGCTTCGGGCAGGGCCGAACGGCTCATCGGCGGAAAGCCGAGCCCGTGGGGTCGACCGATTCCTCCCGGTATTTCCTATGATGAGCGCCCTACGGAACCGCCCGCGCCGAGGAGCCCCATGCGCCGCCTGCACCGGTCCGCCCTGCTCTCCGCGACGGCGGTCGTCTGCGCTCTGGTCCTCGCGACCGCACCACCCGCCGCAGGGGCGCCGCGACACGACACGGACGGCGGGGCCGAGGTGACCGGCGGTACCGGCGGGGCCGACGCGGCCGAGGCCGCCGTGATCGGCGCCGGACACGCGCGCGCCCACGCCGAGCTGCGCCGGGCGTCCAAGGGCGCCGCGGAATACCCGCAGTCCCGGCGCAGTGCGAGCCTGGCTTCGCTCGCGGCCTCGCAGCGCGAGGCCAACTCCGCTCTCGAGGCGGCGGTTTCGGGACGGTTCGCCGAGTACTTCCCCTCCCCCGACTTCGGCGTGCACGTCGCCCAGCTGCCCACCGGCAAGGTGCTGCTCTTCTCCTTCTCCCGGGTGGAGACCGACCCCACCAAGGAGACCGGCCCCACCGACCGCATCGGGCCGACGAACGCGGGTCGCGCCTACCTGTGGGATCCGGCGAAGGGTTCCGGCGCCCGGGCCTTCAAGAAGGTCACCCCGCCCGTCGTGCTGATGCCCGACGGTACGCACGCCCCGCGCCCGGCTCCGTTCTTCTGCGCCGGGCACTCCTTCCTCCCGAACGGGATGCTGGGGGTGTTCGGCGGCAACACGGGCGGCAAGGGCGGCAGCGGGGCGAAGCTCTCCTTCGTCTTCGACCCGTGGACCGAGGGCTGGTACCGCAACCGCGACATGGCGGTGGGCCGTTGGTACCCGTCGGTGGTGACCGGGGCGGACGGCCGCCAGATCATCATGTCGGGCCAGTCGGAGCGCGGTACGGGGACGCCCACGCCGGTGGTGGAGCGGTTCCCCGCGCTGGGGCGGCCGGTGCCCTGGCGCCCGTACGACATCCCGCTGGACGTCTCCGTGGAGCGGATGCGTTCCGACGCGCCCTTCCGCAACGACTACCCGCACCTGTTCTCGCTGCGCGACGGCATGATCTACGGCCTGGGGCGCGACGCCGATCAGCAGTGGCTCTTCGACCCGGGCGCGCAGACCCGTACGGACCTGCCCAGACGGCCCGCCGACTTCCGGGGCTACGGCTCCGCCGTGCCGCTGCCGGCGGGGTTCCGCGGACCCGACTCGATCCTCGTCCTTGGCGGGGACGCTCTCGACCCGAGCACCTACCGGCTCTCGGGCGGCGCCTGGACCACGGAGGAACCGCGCGCCTTCGGCCGGACCCAGGACGACACGCTGATCCTGCCGGACGGCGCGCTGCTGACGGTCAACGGGGCGAAGGACACCAGGGATTACGGGTTCGGGCCGTTCAACCCGAAGGCGGACCTGAAGTTCCGCCGGACCGAGCTGCGGGGTGCGGACGGCCGGTGGCGGCTGGGGCCGGCCCAGCGGCTGCCGCGGGGCTACCACTCCAATGCCCTGGTGCTGCCGGACGGCCGGGTCATGGTCACCGGGGACGAGCTCCAGCAGATCGCCAACGACCCGGACATCAAGGACGGGATGGACGGCTCGATCGAGATCTACGAGCCGTCCTACCTGCACCGGGGAGCCCGGCCCGTGCTGGACCGGGTCCCGGCGGGCGAGATCGCCCACGACGCGGAGTTCTCGGTCGAGAGCTCGACGGCCCCGCAGGTGCGGCGCGCCGTCCTGCTGGCGCCGACCACCGTCACCCACGCGGTGAACACCAGCCAGCGCCACCTGGAGCTGCGGTTGACCGGTGTCCGCGGCCGGACGATCGGGCTGAGGGCGCCGGCCACTGCGGCCGACGCCCCGCCCGGGTACTACATGCTCTTCCTCCTCGACGCCCGGGGCGTGCCCGGTACGGCGAAGTGGATCAAGCTCGGCAAGCGGTGAACCCGCGCGCCGTCAGCCCCCGTTGATCAGGAACTGCGATCCGGGTTCGATCAGGATGTTGCCCTGGGCGGATCCGGTGATGGTGACGTTGGACAGGGTGGCGTTGCCGCGCGCTCCGCCCATGGCCAGGATTCCGGACCCGTTGTTGGACTTGTCGATGGTCACGTTCGTGATCTTGACGTCGGCCATGACCCCGCCGCCGGTCTTGAACTGGATTCCGTCGTAGGTGGAGTCGTGGATGTCGGTGTCGCGGATGACCACGCCGGGGATCGGGAGGTTGGACGGGAACAGGGTGATCGCGCCGAACTCCTGGTCCTCGTTCCAGAACGCGCCGCCGGTCCGGAAGAGGCCGTTGCCCGCGATCAGGGTCTGCCCGGAGAAGGGCAGCGGGTCGTGGTCGGTCGCCAGCATGATGCCGGGGTAGTTCATGGTGTCGTAGATCAGGTTGTTCTCGATGGTGTTGCCGTAACCGCCGTAGATGGCGACGCCGTTGGCGCGCCACGGCAGCTGGATGGTGTTGTTGCGGAAGTGGTTGTCGTGCCCGATGTCGACGGACTGGTCCTTCACGTACTTGCTGGACCACACCGCGAGGGCGTCGTCACCGGTCGTGCGGAAGGAGGAGTTGAAGACGGTGGAGTTGCGCGTGCCGTTGGCGAAGTTGATGCCGTCGGCGTAGGTGTCGCGGATCCGCACGCCGTTGAACTCGATGCCGTCGCCGGGTCCCCACAGGGCCGGGATGTTGTCGTAGTCGCGGCCGACCCAGACACCGACGTTGGCGTGCTCGATCCACACGTTGGTGATCTTGGTGTTCTTGCCGAAGCGGCCGTTGAGGCCCACGCCGCCCTCGGCGTTGCCGTCGCCGCCGCGGATCCGGCCGGAACCGAAGATGGCGATGTCGGAGATCTGGGTGTTGTCGTCGATCTCGAAGCCGAAGTTGCCCTCGTGCGGGTGGTTGATGCCGCCCGCGTTCTGCGGCTCGGTCAGGGTGTAGAGCTGGGAGTGCCACATGCCCGCTCCGCGGATGGAGACGTTGCTGATGCCCACCTGGTTGAACTGGCCCCGGTTCAGCGGGTCGTCGGTGAGGATCTTCTGCTCCTGGCGCCACTGGCCCTGCGGGATCCAGACGCAGGCGATCTGCCCGTTCTGGTCCGCCGTCACGGCCTTCTGGATGGCGAGCGTGTCGTCGATGCCGTCGTTCGGGATCGCACCGTAGTCGGTGATCGAGGTGCACTCGGCGGGCTTGGACGCCGCGGGGGCCACCTGCTCCAGGTCGATCAGGTCGATGACGTAGTACGAGGCCGTGTCGCCCGCGTCGCGCTGGAGGCGGAAGGTGGTGCCGGGCGGGTAGCTCTGCGCGAGCAGGGCGTGGGACTCGTCGAAGAGCCTGCGGGCGTCGCCGCCGGGGGTGTTGGTCAGGCCCTCGGGGCTGTCGGTGCTGCCGTAGAGCCAGCTGTGCTTCGAGGAGAGGTTCAGCTTCTGGGCGAAGCTGCCGTTGACGTACAGGCTGATCGTGGCGTCGGCTCCGCCGCCGGTCGCGGCGTCCGGGATCGAGTTGCGCACGACGATGGAGTTGGCCTGGTTGGTGGAGGTGAACTGGACGTACTGGCCGGCCGAGGTGAGGCGTACGGACTCGCGGCCCGAGGACTCGGTGGCGAAGTTGGTGTGCCCGAAGGTGCGCTTGGCGTCGCTCTGCAGCAGGGCGCCGGTGTAACTGCCCGCCTCCGCCTCGTACTCGGTGTACGGGAGCGCCGCCCCGCGGCCGACGACCACGGCGCGGGAGACGCTGTTGTTGGTCTCGTTGGTCTCGGCGACGAGGCCGGTCCCGTCGGCGGTGGCGGTGAGGGTGGCTCCGCCGCTGACCGCCGTCCAGGTCCCGTTGATCGGCACGTTGACGGTTTCACCGGCGGCGATCGCCGGGGTGGGGCCGTTCAGCGTGGTGGCTCCGGCGACCAGCCGGGTGATGGTGCCCGCGCCGACCGCGGCGGTGCCCCGGTTGCGTACGGCCACGGTGAAGGAGACCGGGGCGCCCACGGCCGGGTTGGCCGGGTTGCTGGTGATGGAGAGGGCCTCCAGGTCGGGGCCCGGTGCCTGGCCGACGACGAGCTTCGCGGCGGCCGTGCGGCTGTTGTTGGTGTCGTTCTGCTCGGGTACGGTCCCGGCCGGGTCGACGACGGCGGAGACGGTGTAGCTGCCCATCGGACGCTTGCCCACGGAGACCGGGACGGTGGCCGAGGCTCCGGCCGCGAGCGCGCCGACCGGGGCGCTGCCCGCGACCGCTCCTTCGAGGCTGACGTTGACGGTGGTGGCCGGGGAGGCGACCGTACCGGCGTTGCGGACGGTCGCGTTGACCGTGACGGCGTCGCTCTCGGAGGGGGCGGCCGGGGACCAGGCGAGGTCCGTGAGCGTCAGGTCCGGGTTCGGGGCGGCGGCGCCGATGACCTGGAACTCGGCGGCCTGGCCGCCGCCGGCCCCGGTGTTGCCGGAGAACTTCAGCTGGACGTCGGCGAGGCGGCCGGTGACGGGGACCGTCACGGTGTTCTGGTTGCCGCCGGGGCTGAACGCGTAGTCGGCGCGGGCCTTCAGGGTGGTGAACCCGCTCGCCGACTGCTCACGGCCCAGGACCTCGAAGCTCTGGGTGCGGTTGCCCCAGGCCGGGTCGGGATTGAGCTTGAGGACCACTCCGGTGACGTCGGCGTTGGAGCCGAGCTTCACGGTCAGCGTGGACTGCTGGCCGCCCGCCTCCCAGTAGCTGGTGACGCTGTCGTCGTTGGCATTGGCCGCGACGAACGACTGGGTGGTGGAGGAGGCCTCGATGGGCCTGCCCTTGGCGAGGTTCACGCCGACGGGGGGCGGCGTACCCGGGTCTCCGGGATCGCCGGGATCACCCGTGCCGTTGGCGGAGTACACCTCCAGTTCGGATATCTGCGCGGCCTGCCAGCCGGAGTTGGCGGTGACGCTGACCCGCACGAAGCGGACCGTCGCCGCACCGAACCCGAGGGTCACCGTGTTGGACTGGGCGGGGTTGAACACCCGGCCGGCCGAGGCGGACAGGGTGGTGAAGGTGTTCCCGTCGGTGCTGCCCTGCACGGTCAGCGTCTCGGTGCGCGTCTCCCACCCGGCGGGCAGCTTCAGCACCACCTGGTCGACGGAGACGCTGCTGCCGAGGTCCACCTGCACCCAGGTCGGGAAGGTTCCCGAGGGCCCCTCCCAGTACGAGCCCTGGTTGCCGTCGGTGACCCCCGGTGCCCCGTATCCGCCGAGGGATCCGCTCGCACTGACCGACTTGCCCAGGGCGATGTTGGGTCCGCCCGCGGCGGCCGCGAAGGTGCCGGGC
>NZ_JBHXKA010000111.1:0-26480 GCF_042722885.1 Streptomyces sp. NPDC058401 | reverse complement strand
CGCGCCTCGCTGGCCGCGCACGGGGTCACCGTGTCCCTGGCCTGGGTGGTCGCCGCGCCGGTGTTCACCGCCGGCCAGCTGCGCCGACGGCTCGGCCTCACCCCGGCGGCCCTGCCCGAGGAGACCTTCGTCGAGGCCGCCCGCGCCTACTGGCTGGCCCAGGGGCCGCCGCCGCACTCCCACTATTCGGCTATTCGGCTATTCGGCGCCCACCTTGCAGGCGGTCACCGCGGTCGCCTTGGTGACGCCGCTGCCCTCGGTCAGGCCGGTCACACACTGGTCCTGGGCCCCGGTCACCGCGATGTAGCACGCCGCGCGGACGGCCGCCGGAGCCTCGCCGCCCTTCAGCTCCCGCTCGACCTGGCCGATGCAGGCCGACACGTCGGCGGGGGCGGCCTCGACGGCGGGAGCCACCAGGGCCGCGCCTCCCAGGGCGAGGGTCAGACCGGTGAGGACACTTGCGATACGGGTCGTCGTGCGCATGGGACGTACCTGCTCTCGGGGACACCGCGCAGACCTGAACCGGTCGATGCACCAGGACCCGGAATCCCGACCACGCGGGAACGGCGCCGAGCACGCGCAGCCGACGTACGGCCCCGGGCCCGGTCCCCGTACCGGACCGGCTCGGCAGGACATCCCTCCCTCCTACCGACGCTAGAACACCCCCGGGCCCCCCGCACCCGCAGACCCCGCGCCCGCGCGGGCCCCGGCCCGGCTCCGCGGCCACGCCTCCCCCCGTTCCCGGTCGACATCAGACGACCCCCGCCCGGACCCTGGAAGCCATACGCCATTAACCGGGCATTAATGCGCGCTCGCGAAGCTGACCGCATGCAGCCCCGACTCCGACTGACGGCCGACCCGTCCGACGCGCCTGTCCTCCCGCGTGCGCGGAAGAATGGAGTCATGAGCCACAAGCCCAGCGCCGCCCCCACCGAGGTCCCCGCCCAGCAGCCGCCGAACAAGTTCGCGTCCCCGTCCGCGCCCTCGGCCGCCGACGTCTCCGCCGCCGCGGCCGCACGCGCCGCCACGCCCGAGGCGGTCGCCGCCCGCGCGGCCACCGGCGCCCACGCCCGCCTGGGGTCCATAGCCGCCCACCGCCCGCACGTAGATCTGGAACCGGATCTCGACGCGGACTTGGACGCCTACGACGAGAAGGACACCGGTGAGCTGCCCCCGGGCCGCTTCCTCGACCGGGAGCGCAGCTGGCTCGCCTTCAACGAGCGCGTCCTGGAGCTCGCCGAGGACCCCGCCACGCCCCTCCTGGAGCGCGCGAACTTCCTGGCGATCTTCGCCAGCAACCTCGACGAGTTCTTCATGGTCCGCGTGGCCGGCCTCAAGCGCCGCATCGCGACCGGCGTCGCCACCCGTTCGGCCTCAGGCCTGCAGCCCCGTGAGGTCCTCGACCTCATCTGGACCCGCTCGCGCGAGCTCATGGCCCGCCACGCCGCCTGTTTCCAGCAGGACATCTCCCCGCAGCTCGCCGAGGAAGGCGTCCACCTCATCCGGTGGCCCGACCTCACCGAGAAGGAGCAGGCGCGCCTCTTCACCCTGTTCCGCAACCAGATCTTCCCGGTGCTCACCCCGCTGGCCGTGGACCCCGCGCACCCGTTCCCGTACATCTCCGGGCTCTCCCTGAACCTGGCCGTGGTCGTACGCAATCCCGTCAGCGGCCACCGCCACTTCGCCCGGGTCAAGGTCCCGCCGCTCCTCTCCCGCTTCCTGGAGGCCTCCCCGCAGCGCTACGTCCCGCTGGAGGACGTCATCGCCGCGCACCTGGAGGAGCTGTTCCCCGGCATGGAGGTGCTCGCGCACCACATGTTCCGCGTGACCCGCAACGAGGACCTCGAAGTCGAGGAGGACGACGCGGAGAACCTCCTCCAGGCCCTGGAGAAGGAACTGATGCGGCGCCGCTTCGGCCCGCCGGTGCGCCTGGAGGTCGAGGAGTCCATCGACCCCGGGGTCCTGGACCTGCTCGTGCAGGAGCTGAAGGTCAACCCGTCCGAGGTGTACCCGCTCCCCGGCCCCCTCGACCTCACCGCCCTCTTCGGGATCGCCTCGCTGGACCGCCCGGAGCTGAAGTTCAAGAAGTTCGTCGCCGGCACGCACCGCGACCTCGCCGAGGTGGAGTCCGCGTCCGCGCCCGACATCTTCGCCGCGCTGCGCGAACGCGACGTGCTCCTGCACCACCCCTACGACTCCTTCTCCACCTCGGTGCAGGCCTTCCTGGAGCAGGCCGCCGCCGACCCGGACGTCCTCGCGATCAAGCAGACGCTGTACCGGACCTCCGGCGACTCCCCGATCGTGGACGCCCTGATCGACGCCGCCGAATCCGGCAAGCAGGTCCTCGTACTCGTCGAGATCAAGGCCCGCTTCGACGAGCAGGCCAACATCAAGTGGGCCCGCAAGCTCGAAGAGTCCGGCTGCCACGTCGTCTACGGCCTCGTCGGCCTCAAGACCCACTGCAAGCTGTCGCTCGTCGTCCGCCAGGAGGGCGACACGCTGCGCCGCTACTCCCACGTCGGCACCGGCAACTACCACCCCAAGACGGCACGGCTCTACGAGGACCTCGGCCTGCTCACCGCCGACCCGCAGGTCGGCGCCGACCTCTCCGACCTCTTCAACCGGCTGTCCGGCTACTCGCGCCGCGAGACCTACCGCCGCCTGCTGGTGGCCCCGCGCTCGCTGCGCGACGGCCTGATCTCCCGGATCGACAAGGAGGCCGCCCACCACAAGGCGGGCCGCCCCGCATACGTCCGCCTCAAGATGAACTCCATCGTCGACGAGGCACTGATCGACTCCCTCTACCGGGCCTCGCAGGCGGGCGTGCCCATCGACATCTGGGTCCGCGGCATCTGCGCGATCCGCCCCGGTGTCCCCGGGCTCTCGGACAACATCCGGGTCCGCTCGATCCTCGGCCGCTTCCTGGAGCACTCCCGGGTCTTCGCCTTCGGCAACGGCGGCGAACCCGAGGTGTACATAGGCAGCGCCGACATGATGCACCGCAACCTCGACCGCCGCATCGAGGCACTGGTCCGGGTCGCCGACCCGGCCCACCGCGCGGCACTGGACCGGCTGCTGGAAACCGGGATGTCCGACGAAACCAGCTCCTGGCACCTGGGCCCGGACGGCGAATGGACCCGGCACAGCACCGACAGCGAGGGCCAGCCGCTGCGGCACGTTCAGGAGATGCTCATTGACGCCCGGAGGCGCCGGCGTGGCTCAGCCAAACCATGACCTGACCGCGACGACGGCAGGCACCGTGCTCGGTACGTACCTGCGTGCGCAGGCCACCGCATTCCTGCGGGGCCTGCGCCTGCACGAGGAGGGCGCCGCGAGCGGCCCCGCCGAGGGCAGCGAGGCGGCGCGCAGCCTGCGGGGGGCTGCGCGCCGGATCTCCTGCTCCCTGTCCACGTTCAGGGCGGTGGCCGACTCCTCCTGGGCGGACTCGCTGCGCACCGAGCTGGTCTGGCTCTCGGCGACCCTGGCCGACGAGCACGCCTACGCCGCCCGGCTGCTGCGGCTGATGGACGCCCTGCAACGGCTGTCGGGAAGCCCCGAGGTGCCGGCGCCCCGGGGCACGGCGGGCTCGCTGACCGTGGGCTCCGCCCGCGCGGGCGCCCTCCTGGAACGCCAGCTCACCCTGGCCCGCACCCGGGCCCACTCCGCGACCCTGCAAGCGCTGGGCTCCTCCCGCTTCCACGCGGTCGCGGACGCCGTGGCGGTCCTGGCCTCCGAGGTCCCGCTGGACCCCGTGGCGGCCCGGGGCCGGGTGGACGAGGTCCTGGTCCCCCTGGCCGAAGTGGCTCATTCCCGCCTGTCCACCGCGGTGCACACCCTCCCGGCTCCCTCGCCCTCGCACCCGTACGACGCGGACCACGACAGCGCCTGGAACGAGGTACGCCGCCTGCTGCGCGTCCACCGCTACGCCCAGGAGGCCCTGGGCGGCGACGTGGCCCGCCTCACGGTCGCGGGCCAGGCCCTGACCCGCCACCGCGACGCCGCCGAAGCCGCCGCCGCCTCGGCCACGGCGGCCCGCACCCCCCGCATCGCCCCGGCGACGGCCTACGCCCTCGGCGTCCTGCACGCCGACCAGCGCCACGAGGTGGAAGCCTCCCGCGCCACTTTCCAGCACCTGTGGCAGCCGGCTGATTCCAGCCACGCGGGCGTGTGACCCTGCCGACCCTTTTTCCGCCCCGTCACCCGACGCGGTCACGTAACGGTAACGGCGGGGTAACGGGAGATGACGCCCAGCCCCGGCACCGCCCGAACGCACCACCCCGCCCGCCACGGTTCACCGTCCGTTCACTTGGCGCGGTCGGCCGCTTCACCTGATCTGCCTAACTTCGTAGACGCAAGGGCGAGTCGCCGCGAACGCGGACGATTCCTCCGGCAATCGACGTAGTCCTCTTCGCACGCCGCCCCGAATCAGAAAGCGGCCGGCGGCTTCTGGAAGGAAACACCCGAAAGTGAAGCTTCAGCGCAAGAACATGCTTCGTGCCTCCGCCCTCGGGGCGCTCGTCGTGTCCGGCGCCCTGGTCCTCACGGCGTGCGGCTCGGACGACAACACCAAGAACGACGCCGGCGCCTCGGGCAAGCCCACCGTCGCCGCGGGTGACATCAAGTGTGACGACGCCAAGGGCAAGCTGCTCGCCTCGGGCTCCTCCGCGCAGAAGAACGCCGTCGACCTGTGGGTGAAGGCCTACATGGCCGCCTGCCCCGGCATCGAGGTCAACTACAAGTCCTCCTCCTCCGGTGAGGGCATCGTCGCGTTCAACCAGGGCACCGTCGGCTTCGCCGGTTCGGACTCGGCGCTGAAGCCCGAGGCCGTCGAAGAGTCGAAGAAGATCTGCACCGGCGGTCAGGGCATCGACCTGCCGATGGTCGGCGGCCCCATCGCCATCGGCTTCAACGTCGCCGGCGTGGACAAGCTGACGCTGGACGCCCCCACCCTCGCCGCGATCTTCAACGACAAGATCAAGAAGTGGGACGACGAGGCGATCAAGAAGCTGAACCCGGGCGTCACGCTTCCCGCCACCGCGATCCAGGCGTTCCACCGCTCCGAGGACTCGGGCACCACCGAGAACCTCGGCAAGTACTTCAAGGCCGCCGCCCCGGAGGCCTGGACGTACGAGGCCGCGAAGAAGTGGCCGGCCCCGGGTGGCCAGGCCGCCTCCGGCTCCGCCGGTGTCGCCTCGCAGGTCAAGGCCGTTGACGGCGCGATCGGCTACTTCGAGCTCTCGTACGCCTCCTCGCAGAGCATCAAGACCGTGGACGTCGCCACCGGCGCCGCCACCCCGGTCAAGGCCACCGGCGAGAACGCCTCCAAGGCCATCGCCGCCGCCAAGATCTCCGGCACCGGCGACGACCTCGCGCTGAAGCTCGACTACGCCACCAAGGCCGAGGGTGCCTACCCGATCGTCCTGGTGACCTACGAGGTCGTCTGCGACAAGGGCAACAAGGCCGAGACCCTTCCGGCCGTGAAGTCCTTCCTGAACTACACCGCTTCCGACGCGGGCCAGAAGATCCTGCTCGACAACGGGTACGCCCCGATCCCGGCCGAGATCAACGCCAAGGTCCGCGAAGTCATCGCGAACCTGAAGTAACCCAGACCCCCGGGACCACCGGTCCGCTCCCCCCGTCCGGGGGGCGGACCGGCCCGGGGACCCTCCCCTCCACCCAGGGGATCCGGTGCACCGCCGCCAGGGGGCCTGCCCCCGTCCAGACCGGAAAGATCATGGCTTCCACCACACCCACCCAGATAGACACGGCTCCGCCTGTCTCCAAGAGCGGAAGGTCCACCGGCCGCGCCGGTGACAAGATCTTCGCGGGCCTCTCCAAGGGCTCCGGCATCCTGCTCCTGGTGATCATGGCGTCGATAGCCGTCTTCCTCACCTACCGTGCTTCGATCGCCCTGGCCGACAACGAGGGCAACTTCCTCACCACGTTCGACTGGAACGCGTCGGCCAACCCGCCCGTCTTCGGCATCGCCGTCCTGCTCTTCGGCACCGTCGTCAGCTCGATCATCGCGATGCTCATCGCGGTTCCGATCGCCGTCGGCATCGCCCTGTTCATCTCGCACTACGCGCCGCGCAAGCTGGCCGCGCCCCTCGCCTACGTGGTCGACCTGCTGGCCGCCGTGCCGTCGATCATCTACGGCATCTGGGGCGCCCTCTTCCTCGTCCCGTACCTCGGCGGCCTGAACATGTGGCTCGACGAGTACATGGGCTGGACCTACGTCTTCGACAAGACCCAGGTCGGCGTCGCCCGCTCGCTCTTCACCGTCGGCATCCTGCTCGCGATCATGATCCTCCCGATCGTGACCAGCGTCAGCCGCGAGGTCTTCCTCCAGGTCCCGCGCATGAACGAGGAGGCCGCACTGGCCCTCGGCGCGACCCGCTGGGAAGTCATCCGCATGTCGGTCCTGCCCTTCGGCCGCTCCGGAGTCATCTCCGCCTCGATGCTCGGCCTCGGCCGCGCGCTCGGCGAGACCATGGCCGTCGCGACCGTCCTCTCCCCGAGCTTCCTGATCTCCGGCCACATCCTGGACCCGGGCGGCGGCACGTTCGCGCAGAACATCGCCGCGAAGTTCGACGAGGCCAACGAGTTCGGCCGCGACGCCCTGATCGCCTCCGGCCTCGTGCTCTTCCTGCTCACCCTGCTGGTCAACGGCGCCGCCCGGCTGATCATCGCCCGTCGCAAGGACTTCTCGGGGGCGAACGCCTGATGAGCCACGCACTCCAGGACCCGCGCCCCTCCCGGGCCGCGAAGTCCGTCGCCCCCGGCAGCCTGACGCAGGGCCACCTGCCCCGCTGGGCCCCGGCCGGCATCGCCGTCGCCTCGGTCCTCCTCGGCTCCGGCATCGGCGCCGTCTTCGGCCTCCACAGCAAGATCCAGTGGGGTCTGCTCGCGGCCATCCTCTTCGTGGTCATCACGTACACGGCCAGCTCGATCGTCGAGAACCGCCGCCAGGCCAAGGACCGGGTCGCGACCTCCGTCGTCTGGGTCTGCTTCATCCTCGCCCTCGTCCCGCTGCTCTCGCTGCTGTGGACGACGATCAGCCGCGGCATGAAGGTCCTCGACGGGGACTTCCTCGGCCACTCGATGAACGGCGTGACCTCCTTCGAGGCCGGCGGCGGCGTGTACCACGCCCTCCTCGGCACCATCGAACAGGTCGCCCTGGCCACCGCGATCTCGGCCCCCATCGGCCTGCTGACCGCCGTCTACCTGGTCGAGTACGGCAAGGGCCCGCTCGCCAAGGCCGTCACCTTCTTCGTCGACGTCATGACCGGCATCCCCTCCATCGTCGCGGGTCTGTTCATCCTGACGACCTGGAACCTGATGCTCGGCTTCGGCCCCTCCGGCTTCGCCGGCGCCATGGCCCTGTCGATCCTGATGATGCCCGTCGTGGTCCGCTCCACCGAGGAGATGCTCAAGCTCGTCCCGAACGAGCTGCGCGAGGCCGCGCTCGCCCTCGGCGTGCCGAAGTGGCGCGTGATCCTCAAGGTCGTGCTCCCCACGGCCATCGGCGGCATCGCCACCGGCGTGATGCTGGCCGTGGCCCGCATCGCGGGTGAGACCGCCCCGATCATGCTGCTGGTCTTCGGCACCCAGCTGATCAACAACAACCCCTTCGAAGGCGCCCAGTCCTCGCTCCCCCTCTACATCTGGGAGCAGTACAAGGTCGGCAGTGAAGCCTCCTACGACCGGGCCTGGGGCGCAGCCCTCGTCCTGATCGCCTTCGTCATGATCCTCAATCTGGTGGCTCGCGGCATCGCCCGCTGGAAGGCCCCCAAGACCGGTCGCTGACGCGACCCCCCGAAAGCGAAGTGACCCCTCATGGCCAAGCGAATCGACGTCAGCGGACTGTCCGCCTTCTACGGCACCCACAAGGCCATCGACGACATCTCGATGACCGTGGAGCCCCGCTCCGTGACCGCCTTCATCGGCCCGTCCGGCTGCGGCAAGTCCACCTTCCTGCGCACCCTGAACCGCATGCACGAGGTCACCCCCGGTGGCCGCGTCGAGGGCAAGGTGCTGCTGGACGACGAGAACCTGTACGGCCCCGGCGTGGACCCGGTCGCGGTCCGCCGCACGGTCGGCATGGTCTTCCAGCGCCCGAACCCCTTCCCCACCATGTCGATCTTCGACAACGTGGCGGCGGGCCTGCGCCTCAACGGCTCCTTCAGGAAGTCCGAGCTCACGGACATCGTGGAGAAGTCCCTCCAGGGCGCCAACCTCTGGAACGAGGTCAAGGACCGCCTGAACAAGCCCGGCTCCGGCCTCTCCGGCGGCCAGCAGCAGCGCCTGTGCATCGCCCGCGCCATCGCGGTCGAGCCCCAGGTCCTCCTGATGGACGAGCCCTGCTCGGCCCTCGACCCGATCTCCACCCTCGCCATCGAGGACCTGATCGGCGAGCTCAAGGAGCGCTTCACGATCGTCATCGTGACGCACAACATGCAGCAGGCGGCGCGCGTCTCCGACCGCACGGCCTTCTTCAACCTGTCCGCGGTCGGCCAGCCCGGAAAGCTGATCGAGATCGACGACACGGACCGGATCTTCTCGAACCCGTCCGTGCAGGCGACCGAGGACTACATCTCGGGCCGCTTCGGCTAAACCGGGATGTGAACAGCGTCCTGCGGTGCTGCATGGCGGTGCCACCGCACGGCGAAAGGGCCGGTTCCCCCGGGGTGGGGGGAACCGGCCCGCTTCTTTTCCGTACGGCCTTCGATCACATCCGTACGGTTCTCACCGTCACACGAAGGCGAGGTTGACCACCCAGAAGCTGAGGGCCGCGACCAGCGCCGCGGCCGGCATGG
Organism: Streptomyces sp. NPDC058401; assembly: GCF_042722885.1. Lineage (NCBI taxonomy): Bacteria > Bacillati > Actinomycetota > Actinomycetes > Kitasatosporales > Streptomycetaceae > Streptomyces > Streptomyces sp. NPDC058401. The sequence goes on along the minus strand of NZ_JBHXKA010000111.1, from coordinate 17,664 downwards.
TGATGAACCAGCCCAGGATGATGTTCTTGGCGACGCCCCAGCGGACCGCGTTCACGCGCTTGGTGGCGCCCACACCCATGATCGCCGAGGTGATCACGTGGGTGGTGGAGATCGGCGCGTGGAAGAGGAACGCCGAGCCGAACATGATCGAGGCACCGGTGGTCTCCGCCGCGAAGCCCTGCGGCGGGTCCAGTTCGATGATCTTGCGGCCGAGGGTGCGCATGATGCGCCAGCCGCCCGCGTACGTACCCAGCGAGAGCATCACGGCGCACGCGATCTTGACCCAGACCGGGATCTCGTCGCCCGCACTGTTCACGTCTGCGATGACCAGGGCCATCATCACGATGCCCATGGTCTTCTGCGCGTCCTGCAGACCGTGGCCGAGCGCCATGCCGGCCGCCGAGACCGTCTGCGCGATGCGGAAACCGCGCTTGGCCTTGTGCGGGTTGGCGCGGCGGAACATCCACAGGATGGCGACCATCACCAGGTAACCGACGACGAGGCCGACCACCGGGGAGACGAACATCGGGATGACGACCTTGTCGACCACGCCCGACCACAGCACCTCGGTGCCGCCCGCCAGCGCCGCGCCCACCATGCCGCCGAACAGCGCGTGCGAGGAGGACGAGGGCAGGCCGAAGTACCAGGTGATCAGGTTCCACACGATCGCGCCGACGAGCGCCGCGAAGAGGATCCACATACCCCGGTTGCCGTGGGGCGTCTCGATCAGGCCCTCACTCACCGTCTTGGCGACCCCGCTGCCGAGGAAGGCACCGGCGAGGTTCATGACCGCGGCCATCGCGAGCGCGGCACGCGGGGTCAGCGCACGCGTCGAGACCGAGGTCGCGATCGCGTTCGCGGAGTCGTGAAAACCGTTCGTATACGTAAAGCCGAGCGCGACACCGATGGTCACGACCAGAGCGAAGGTGTCCACGAGGTTCAGGACTCCTTGACCGCGATGGTCTCCACCGTGTTCGCGACGTGCTCGAACGCGTCGGCCGCCTCTTCGAGCACGTCGACGATCTGCTTGAGCTTCAGCACCTCCATGGCGTCGTACTTGCCGTTGAAGAGCTGGGCGAGCAGCTTGCGGTGGATCTGGTCGGCCTGGTTCTCCAGGCGGTTGACCTCGATCCAGTACTCGGTCAGGTTGGTCATGGTCCGCAGGTGGGGCATGGCCTCGGCGGTCAGCTCGGCCGCCCGCGCCAGTACCTCGATCTGCTGCTCGACGCCCTTGGGCAGTTCCTCCACGTTGTAGAGGACGACCAGGTCGACCGCCTCCTCCATGAAGTCCATGATGTCGTCGAGGCAGGACGCCAGGTTGTAGATGTCCTCGCGGTCGAACGGCGTAATGAAGGAGGAGTTGAGCTGGTGGAAGATCGCGTGGGTCGCGTCGTCTCCCGCGTGCTCCGCTGCCCGCATCCGCTCCGCGATCTCGACCCGGGCGGAGGAGTCCGCTCCGAGCAGTTCCATGAGGAGCTTCGAGCCCGTGACGATGTTGTCCGCGGATGCGGCGAACATGTCGTAGAAGCTCGTCTCCCTGGGGGTCAGACGAAATCGCACGTGAGGTCCTCGGGGTGCATTGGATTCGGTCAGGCTGATGCTAGGCGCATCCCCCGGCCACGGCTAACCGGCAGTTCCCCAGTGTCCTCCATCAGGCAGAGTGAGGACGACGGGCCCCTGCCCCTACGGCCGGGGGCCGGTACCCTATACCCATGAGGGGTATAGGTCCCCCATTCCGGACCACGGGAGGACGCATGACTGCCATCCAGGCGGAGGGCTCCGGAGCCACCACGGACACGGTGACGGACACGAGCACGGGCACGGAGACCGGCGCCGTGCACGGCTACCACCACCAGAAGGACGAGCACCTCAAGCGCCTGCGCCGGATCGAGGGCCAGATCCGGGGTCTGCAGCGCCTCGTCGACGAGGACGTCTACTGCATCGACATACTCACCCAGGTCTCGGCGAGCACGAAGGCGCTCCAGTCCTTCGCGCTCCAGCTGCTGGAGGAGCACCTGCGGCACTGCGTCGCCGACGCGGCCCTCAAGGGCGGGGGAGAGATCGACGCCAAGGTCGAGGAAGCGACGAAGGCGATCGCCCGGCTGCTGCGCACCTGACCGGACGGCAGGAGGCACGGACCCGGGGAACGGGGGTCAGCCGGACCACACGCCCATGAGCACCTCGTCGATCCGGTCCTGGCTGAGCCTCTCCTCGGCCACGGCCGACGCCGCGATGATCAGCTCCCCGCACAGTTCGATCTCGGCGAGCGCCACGAGGTCCTGCACCGTCGAACCGCCTGCGGGAGTCACGCGTGTCACCTCAATCTGCCGTCGTCCGGTCGCCGGCGCTCGGCTTCTCAGCGTAGGGAGCGCACGGCGCGGCGCGCATGACACGGATGGACCATTTCCAGCCCACCCACACCGGGCCGATGGCCGGTCATGGCCCCATCGCGCCGCCTCCGGGGACTCCGGGGGCTCCGAGGGCTCCGGCCGGCTAATCGGCGATCTTCCCGGCGTAGATGTCCCCTTCGGCCGGCAGCACGACGGCGACCGGGGTCCCGAAGCCGTAGAGCAGCGTGGTGGAAGACACATCGATCACGCCGTTGTTGACGTAGGTGAAGCGGTGGCGGACCTTCCGCAGCAGCCCCTCGAAGTCGAGGTACGCGTCGAACGGCACCACGTCCTTGCTGAACCCTTTCGCCGCCGCCTCCAGCGCCCCCTTCACCGCCGGTGAGGCCAGCGCCGCGGCCCGCGCGATGTCGGTCGTGCCCCGGTAGTGGCGCACCTTGGTCCCCGCCACCTCGGTCTCGCCCACGTACGTCACCTCCCGCGCCCCGCGCAGCAGCTCGGCGGCGGCCATCGGGTCGGTGGCCCCGCCGGTCACCAGGTTCCCGTCGGCGAGGGCCGTCGTGTCGACGCGGACCCACTTGTCGTCGGGGACGCCCGCGCCCCGGTTCTTCATGTACAGCGCGCCGGGCACCAGCAGCTCGGTGATGGGCCGGTGCTCGGCCTTGCCCTTGGCGTCGTCGGGGAGCATGACCAGCAGCTGCCCCATCCGGTTCTTGAAGTCGACCCCGCCCTCGCCCCGGATCGTGACCCGGGTGCCGCCCGTGGCCATCTCCATGGCCGTACGGGCCTGCGCGCTTCCGGTCGCCAGGAGCGCGTCGGCGGCTCCGCGGACCGTCGCCGCCGGATCTCCGGCGGGCCGGGCGTCGTCGCCCGCGACGGCGTCTCCACCGCACCCGCTCAACGCCGCCACCGTCAGGGCCAGGCCGACCGCGACCGCGGCCCGGCCCGCGCGACCCCGCCTGTGCCTGTGCTGGTGCACCACCATCGCCTGCCAACCCCCAACGCGTGACCGCTGTCTGCCCGAGGCCCCCACCCGCTCCGCTTAACGAGGTCCCGGGCCTCCCGTCACGGCCGCGAGCCCGTCGCCCCGGGCCAGTGCCCCGACCGCCCCCGGCCCGGTACCTTGGTGGAGTGGAACCGCACACCGAAGCGACTGTCGTCCCTCCGCTTGCCTCAGTGCCGCTGCCCCGCGACCCCGCGGACCCGGCACCGTCCACCGATCACGCCACGAGCACCTCCGAGCGGGGCTCGTTCAGCCTGGCCGCCTGTACCTGCGGCTGGCGCGGCCCGGCCCGCCGCTCCCGCGACCTGGCCCGCAAGGACGCCACCGCGCACGCCCCGGAGTAGCCGGCCTCGCAGAGCCCCCGAGCAGCCGAGGACCCCGAGGTCGCCCGATCGGACGGCCCGGCTGGCCGACACGCCCGGGAGCGGTTGCCCTTGACTCATGCCCGGACCCGCGCCACGACTCGCCGCCCTCACCTGGGCCCTGCTGATCGCGTTCGCCCCCGCCGCGCCCGCCCGGGCCAGCCCCGTGGGCACGGCCGACGGGCCCGGCGATGTCGCCCTGGCCATCGGGGTCACCACCGCCGCGGCCACCGCGACCGGCCTGTGGCTGCGCTCCCGCTACCGGCGCTCCGAGGCGGATGCGGACGGCACCGACCCCGGCGGCGATCCGTGACCCCGCCGCCGCGCCCCCGCCCGGCCGCCGTGCGCGTCTGCTTCGGGGCCGCGGCGCTGTGCCTCCTGGCGGCCGTGGTGCTGAGCGTCTGGGACTCGTACCGCATGGGCTGACGCTCCGGGCACCGCCCGGAGCACCCCCTCAGGCGGCGAGGTCGCTCTCGTGCCCGCGCCCCGCCGGCTCCGTCGCCGCAAGGTCCACCGGCCGGGCGACCATCCGGTCGCGCGCCCGGACCAGTACGCCCAGCCGCGGGGAGCGGGCCACCATCCGTACCGCCGGGGTCAGCAGCGCCATCGCGAGCGGCGCGAGCAGCAGCACCACCGCGGTACCCAGGGCGAGCCCGCCGATGACGTCGGTCGGATAGTGCAGGCCCATGTAGACCCGCGTGAACCCCTCCGCCAGGGCCAGCCCGATCCCGATGAAGCCGAGCCGGCGGTGGGCGACGAACAGGCCGACGCCGAGCGCCATCGCGAGCGTCGCGTGGTCGCTGACGAACGAGAAGTCGCTGTGGCCGATCCCGGCGCCGGGATCCAGCACCTCGACCCCGCCGTGCTGCGCGGCCGGCCGCGGCCGGCCCACGAACTCCCGCAGCGGGACGTTCAGGAGCAGCGCGGCCCCGGCGGCGAGCGGGGCCCACACGAGCGCCGCGAAGGATTCCACGGCGGCGGGCTCGTCCTGCCGGCGCGCACCGCGCCAGCACCACAGCACCAGGAGGACGAGGGCCAGCAGGATCCCGTACTCGCCCAGGACCGCGACCGTCCGGTCCAGCCAGCCCGGGGCCTGTCCCGCCAGTCCGTTGATCTCGTACAGCAGGCTTACATCCACGTTCGGCCCACCTGTTGTGAGTCCAGCCATGGTGATGCGGCCCCTTGCCCTTGCCTTGGTACCCGTACGGCCGCACAGCGATGTGCGGCCCTTCGCCCCCCGGTGATCAATCCGGCGCTTCCGCTCGTCCTGCCCCCAGTGACCATGGAACGCCCGTTCTGGCGGCTACGTTCCACTCTCCACCGAATGATCACCCCAACGTTATCGAAGAGTGACTCATCGTTGCAGCTCAGGGCCTTCGCTTCACGCTGCGTTGCCGGCGTTCTCGCGCCGGGGCAAGGCTTCCGCGCCGTCCTTGGTCACCCGGGTCGCGCCGAAGTAGTCGGGCGTGTCGATCTTGTCGAAGCGGATCACGGCTCCGGTGAACGGGGCGTTGATCATGTACCCGCCGCCCACATAGAGGCCGACGTGCCGGATCTCCCGGGAGTTCGTCAGATCGTCGGAGAAGAACACCAGGTCCCCCGGCAGCAGTTCCGCGCGCGAGGGATGCGGACCGGCGTTGTACTGGTCGTTCGCCACCCGCGGCAGATCGACCCCCACCGACTCGTACGCGGCCTTGGTCAGCCCCGAGCAGTCGAACCGCCCGCCCTGCTCCGGCGTCCCGTTCCCGCCCCACAGGTAGGGGGTGCCCAGCTGCTTCTGCGCGAAGTAGATCGCCCCGGCGGCCTGCTGCGAGGGCGCCACCCGCCCGACGGGGGCCGCGAAGCTCTTGGCGAGGGTCGTGATGGTCTTCACGTACCCCTGGGTCTCCCGGTACGGCGGGACGCCCCCGTACTGCTTCACCGCGCCGGGACCCGCGTTGTAGGCGGCCAGCATGTTCTCGACCGGGTCCCCCGGCACCTTGGACACGTACTTCGCCAGATCGCAGTCGTACGAAGCCGCCGACGGGATCGCGTCGTTCGGGTCCCAGATGTCACGGTCCCCGTCGCCGTCCCCGTCGATCCCGTGCGTGGCCCAGGTCCCCGGGATGAACTGCGCGATGCCCCGCGCGTCGGCCGGACTCACCGCACCCGGGTTCCAGCCGCTCTCGGAGTAGAGCTGCGCCGCCAGCACCGCCGGGGAGAGCGTCGGGCAGAGGTTGCCCCACTTCTGCACGAGGGACTGGTACTTCCCCGGCACGGCCCCCTTGGCGAGCCCGCCGGCCCGGCCGACGGCGCCGGTCGCGATGCCCGCGGCCGCCGAGTACGTACCGACCACGAGCAGGCCGAGAAAGCACAGGCATGCCCCGAAGCTGATTCCACCGACCACCCAGAGTCTGCGCACCCGCCAACCTTCCCCCATCGAACGGCTTTTCCCGGCGCTCCCGCCACCCCGTGTCGAATCATCCCGCCGGGGAGGCGCCACAGGAACCGCCGCATCCGGGCCACTTGGAGCACACGGCCCGGCGGACGGGTGAACTCATAGGACGATACGAAGTACTTCGCCCCTACGCCCCTACCCCCTCGGAGCCACGAACAGGCTCTGTGCGCTCCTCCCGATCGGCCCCTTCTCGTCGTGCAGCCGTGCGTCCGCCAGTCCGATGCCCGCCGCGTCCACGCTCGTACGGGCCTCCACGCACACCCATTCACCGGCCGGATGGCGGTGCAGGTGCACGGTGAGGTCGCCGTTGACGAAGAGGTACCGCCCGAAATCCACGACGGAACTGATGCCGTTGCCCGAGTCCGCCGCCACCAGCACCCGGTCCAGCGGCCGGGGCTCCTCCCCGGCGACGAGCGGCACCCGCATCCGCATCCAGCAGGTCCCGGGACCGAGTTCGACGAACGCACCCCGCGTGAAGCGGGTCTCCATCGCCGAGTGGTAGCCCTGCTCCCACGGCACCGGGAAGAACGGCGTCGGCCCCACCTCCCCCGGCGGCGGCAGCTCCGGAGCGGGCACGACGGACGGTACGGAATCCTCCGCCACCCGGATCCGCAGCGCCCGCGCCAGCATCACCGGCGCGGCCCCGGCGGGGGCGAGCGCCGCCTCGACCACCTCGGTGCCCCGGCCGGCCCGCAGCACACTGGTCGTCACCTCCAGCGGACCGATCGGCACCGGGCGCAGGACCTCGTACGTGATCCGGGCGATCCGCATGTCACCCCGCCCGCCCGGCCGTTCCTCGATCGCCCGCCCGAGCAGCGCGGCCGGCGGACCGGCGTGCTGCGAGCCGGGATCCCACGGGCCGCGCGTATAACCGCTCGACAGGAACCGCCCCGCGTCGACCCGCTCGTAGAACCCGTCCACGTCGCTGACGTCGCCGACCCCGCTGACCCCGCTCTCAGCACCCATGACGGCCACGCTACCGACTGGTAATCCGCGACCGCCAGCCCCGCAGGCCGCCCGGCACCCGGCGAAGCCCCAAGGCTCAGCGGGCGAAGCCCAGCCCCACTCCGAGCCCCACCAGGACCGACCCGATCGCACGGTTCAGCGCCTTCTGCGCCCTCAGCATCCGGTCGCGCAGCCGGGAGTTGGAGAAGAACAGCGCGACCGCCCCGAACCAGCCCAGGTGCGCCCCCGACATGAACAGCCCGTACCCGGCCTGCTGCCACACCGGGGTCCCCGGCCCGACCACCTGCGTGAAGGTGGACACGACGAACAGCGTGGTCTTCGGATTGAGCACGTTCGTCAGGAACCCGCTCCGGAGCGCCCCGAACGGCGTCAGCCCGCCCTTCTCCTCCAGGTCCACGGCCACTTCGGCCCGCGCCCGGAAGGTCCGTATCCCGATCCACACCAGGTACGCGGCGCCCGCGAGCTTGATCACCGTGAACAGTCCGGCGGAGGAGGCGATCAGCAGACCGACCCCGAGCATCGTGTAGGAGACGTGGACCAGCACCCCGGCCGCGACCCCGGCGGCCGCGAACAGGCCGGTGGGCCGCCCGTAGAGGTAGCTGTTGCGGACGACCATGGCGAAATCCGCGCCGGGACTGATGACGGCGAGGAAGGTGATGACGGCTACTGCGATCACTTCGGTCATACGACGATGCTCGCCCGCCCCTCCCACACCACTCAAGGGCTTTCCGCACCCCACTCCTCCCCCAGCCCCTCCCCACCCCCTCCCCAGCCCCTCCCCAGCCCTCCCCCTCCACCCGCCCGGCCACCCGAGGGACCACCCAACTCCCCCACGGAGAGACAATGGGGACGTGCCCAAGCCTCCTCCCGCCGGCCCCGCCCGCCCTGCCGCCCCCGCCGCGCACCCTTCCCCGCCCCCCGCTCCGCTCCCCCTCCTCCAAGCGGACTGCGCCAACTGCTTCGCCCTCTGCTGCGTCGCCCTGCCCTTCGCCAAGTCCACCGACTTCGCCGCCGACAAGCCCGCCGGCACCCCCTGCAAGAACCTCCGGCAGGACTTCCGCTGCGGCATCCACACCGGACTGCGCGACAAGGGCTTCCAGGGCTGCACCGTCTTCGACTGCTTCGGCGCCGGCCAGCAGGTCTCCCAGGTCACCTTCGGCGGCCGCGACTGGCGCGCCCACCCCGCCACCGCCGCCCGGATGTTCACGGTCTTCCCCGTGATGCGGAACCTGCACGAGCTGCTCTCCTACCTCACCGAAGCCCTCACCCTCCCCGCCGCCCGCCCGCTCCACGCACAGCTGCGCACCGCCCTGGCCGACACCACCCGGTGGACCGGGGAGACCCCGCAGGCCCTCGCGGAGTTCGACATCACCCCGCTGCGCCAGGAGGTGAACACCCTCCTCCTCAAGACCAGCGAGCTCGTACGGGCCAAGGTGGCCGGCCGCAAGAAGAACCACCGCGGCGCCGACCTGATGGGCGCCCGCCTCCCCGGCGCGGACCTGCGCGGCGCCAACCTCCGCGGCGCCTACCTGATCGCAGCCGACCTCAGCGGCGCCGACCTGCGCACCGCCGACCTGATCGGCGCGGACTTCCGCGACACCGACCTGCGCGACGCCGACCTCCGCGAAGCCCTCTTCCTCACCCAGCCCCAGCTGAACGCGGCCCGGGGCAACGCCGCCACCCGCATCCCGCCCTCCCTCACCCGCCCCGCACACTGGCTGGAGGACCGCCCGGGCCACTGACGGCGCACACCGGCCACCGGTGCGCCCCCGGCGCATCCACACGCCCCGCCACGGGGATCACCCTCCGCAGCCAACCCCCTACGGTGGGCCAGGAAACCGGAAGCCGATCGTCACCCTCCCGACGACGGCCCCGCCCCCACCCGCCGCCCCCGGAGGCACCCCCCATGCGACGCCCCACCACGACCCTCGGCACCCTCGCGGCCGCCACCACCCTCGTCCTCGGCCTCGCCGGCTCCGCGCACGCGGCCTCGGGCGAGCTGGTCATCAACGGCCACACGCTCAGCGAACCGTCCGGCTGCGTCCTGTACGACGGCCCCGCCGCGGTCACGAACCACACCGACAGCCCCGTCTTCATCACCAGCGGCCGCTGGTGCACCGGCGCGGTCATCGCCGTCATCCACGCCGGCGAAACCCGCTTCGCCCCGTTCACCTCGAACATCCTCGTCCCGTAGCCCGGACACCCCGCAGGCGCCGCACCCGGCTCGTGCCCCGGGCGCGGCACCGGCGGGGAAGCCGGACCCCCCGGAGCATCACCCGCAACCCCGCACACGGATCCACCGACTGACGGAATGTCGGAAAAAATCATCGGTATGGTCGAACGAACCACGCCCCGTTGCGCCAAACGGCGCGGCCCGATCCGAGCCACCAGCGCACCGAGACGACAATCATTGCCCGCAGTCACCCCTCGTGATACACAGAGTGACGATACGTTCTTTCCCCCACACGCCGCCCGACCCCAGGTCAGGACATACGGACGACACCCGGGGCGACGGATCGGGTAAAGAGAGCACCCAAGTCGACATCCGACGGCGGATTCATCAGGGAAGATAGAGCCTGACCCCTGCCGTCCGGGCACGGGCTACCGGAACTACCCATACAGGGGCGGTGAGTTACATGATCCTGGCAGCCGAAAAGGGCGACATCACCACCATCATCGGCGGAATCGCCCCGAACTGGGGGCCGTTCGGCAGTCTCGGCAACGAAGCGAAGGTCATGATCGAGGTGGTCATGGCCGTCGCGATCCTGCTCTGCCTGGGCATCGCCATCTGGGGCGCGGCCAAGCAGCGCATCGGAGCCACCGCACTGCGCGACACCTTCAGCGCGGAACAGGGCAAGGGCCTCATCGTGGCCGGCCTGACGGGCGTCTTCATCATCGGGTCACTGGGCACCCTCTTCACGATCGTCTACGGAATGGCCGTCTAGCCCGAGCCCTGATGAGGACTCACCACGCCGCGCCTGCGCGGATACCAGCGCTACCGTCGTACGACGCGGAGGGGGCGAACACCGAATGAGCACCGACGACCAATACGGTGGCGGCGAGGTCGGCGGCACCGGCCAGACCCGTACCCGTTTCCCGGAGCCCTCGGACCCGTACGCCCCACCCCGCCGCACCCCCCGGGGCCTGATCACCGTAGTCGGCGTGGTGGTCCTCCTCATCGCAGCCATCGCCTTCGCCAACCAGTCCCGCACCCCGGAGAACCCCCCGACCGCGGACAAGGCCCCGGCTACGAACCCCACCGCTGCCACCGGCACCCAGCCCGTGGACTCGAAGCCCAACGGAATCCCGCAGGGCTTCGCACACGACGCGCAGGGCGCTCAATCCGCGGCCGCCAACTTCGCGGTGACCCTCGGATCCGAGGGGATGCTCAAGAAGGACCTCCGTCACACCATCATGGACGGCATCTACACCCCTGAGGCAGCGTCCCAGTTGAAGGTGCAGCAGGATGCGGCGTACTCACCTGCCTTCCTCACCGCTCTGGGGCTCGACCAGAACGGGAACGCTCCGCAGGGCAGCACCTTCGTGACCCGCGCCGTCCCCGTAGGAACCCGGGTCGAGAGCTACAGTCCCACCGGCGCGAGAATCGCCGTCTGGTACACCGGGCTGGTCGGTCTGTCGGGGCCGAAGTCCACTGACCCTGTACGCACCACTTGGAAGACCTGGACCTTCGACCTGTCCTGGGTCGCCAGTGGTTGGCGGGTCAGCTCCGACACCCAAGAGGACGGACCGGCACCCGTCCCCGGCGACGTGCCCGCCTCCACTTCCGACGACATCAGCAAAGCCGTCAAGGAGTTCGGAGGCTTCACCTATGCCCGGTAACCTCCCGCTGCGCATCGCCGGGACCGTGGCGGCAGCACAAACGGCATTGGTGCTGCTGTCCGCCCGGGCCTTTGCCGCACCCTCCCCCGCACCGACACCGTCCGCCACACCCCCGAAGGACAACAGGTGCGAAGGGGTCTTCGGCCCGATCAAGGAGTCCTGCGAACGCAACGTCGGAGGCAGTAACCCCAGCGGATCGAGCGGCACGGGGCTCTCCCCGAACGCACCCCCGGACGCCCTCAACCCCCTCTCCTCCCTCGCAAAAGGCTGCGCCGACGCCGCAGCCTGGATCGTCGGCGAACTCAGCAAAGCAGTGAACGGCACCGCCAACGTCGACTTCACCAACGGCGCCTTCCTCAAGCAGTACGCCATCGTCTTCGCCGCCTCCACCATCCTCACGCTCGTCCTCTGGCTCTTCGCCGTCGCCAAACGAGCCATCCGCGGCGTCCCCTTCACCACCGCCATGTCCGAAGCCATCGGCTTCCTCTGGCTCACCGTCCTCGCCTCCGCCTTCACCCCCCTCATCCTCTACACCGTCGTCTCCGCCACCGACGGCGTCACCGAGGTCATCGCCTCCGCCACCGGCGGCCAGACCGACGTGTTCTTCGGCTCCTTCGCCGAAGCCCTCAAGAAGGGCGACGACATCGGCGGCGGCCCGATCATGCTGATCGTCGTCGCCCTCGTCACCGTCCTCGCCGCCGGCATCCTCTGCCTAGAGCTGGTGATCCGCGCCGCGCTCCTCTACGTCGGCGCCCTGCTCGGCACCGTCGTCTACGCCGGCCTCGTCGACCGCAACCTCTGGGGCCACGTCCGCCGCTGGGCGGGCATCATGATCGCCGTCATCCTCGTGAAGCCGGTCATCGTCATCGTCCTGGGCCTCGCCGGAGCCCTCGCCGGAGAGAAGGGCCCGAACGCCTTCTCCGCCGTCGTCTCCGGCCTCGCGATCATCCTGCTGGCGATCTTCGCCTCCGCGATGATCTACCGCTTCGTACCCGGCTTCGGCGACGAGATCGCCTCCGCCCGCACCAGCCGCAGCAAGGCCACCGACGGCGCCCAGGCGGCCGCCGTCATCAGCTCCCCGGCCTCGCTCGTCTCCCAGGGCATCAAGACCCACAGCAGCCGCGGCGCAGGCGGAGGCGGGAACGGCGGAGGCGGCGGCGCCCACCGCGCCGGCGGCGACAACCAGATCTCCGGAGGCATGGCCGCGCACAGCAGCCGCAACTCCGGCGGCGGAGGAGGAGGCGGGGCCGGCCCCGCCGCCGCACCCCCGCCCCGTACGGGCTCCAGCACGAGGAACACAGGAGGTGACGGGCGGTGACGACCCAGTCGCACCAGCTCCACCCGGTCACGCCCCGCCGCACGTATCTCATCGGCCGGGCCAGGCCGAACGCGATCGTCGGCAAGAACCGCGAGACCGGCGAGATCGCCCTGATCATCGTCGGCGCGTTCCTCGGCATGATGAGCGGACTGCTCGTCCCGGCCCTCACCCTGCGCATCGTCTCCCTCGCCGGCTTCCCCATGCTCGCCCTCGCCGCCGTCTACGTCCCCTACCGCGGCCGCACCTTCTACCGCTGGTTCGAGATCAACCGCAGCTTCAAGCGCACCCTGCGCCGCGGCACGACGTTCCGCTCCGGCGCCATGGAGGCCGGCCTCCGCGCCGGCGACGGCCGCGAGGTCGAGGTCGGCCCGCCCCCCGGCATCGGCCGCATCAACTGGCTCGCCGCCCCCTTCGGCCCCGACGAGATCGCCGTGCTGCTCCACGCGGACCGCAGAACCGTGACCGCCGCCATCGAGATCGAGGGCCCCGGCGTCGGCCTGCGCGACAGCGAAGACCAAGAGGCCCTCGTCGACCGCTTCGGCACCCTCCTCAAGCACGTGGCCAACGGCGACGGCTTCGTCACCCGCCTCCAGATGCTCGTACGCACCCTGCCGGCCGACCCGGAGGCCCACGACAAGGACGTCGCCGCCCGCGGCAACACCAGCGCCCCCGTCTGGCTGCGCGATTCGTACGACCAGCTCCAGTCGATGGTGTCCACCTCCTCCGAGCAGCACCGCGCGTACCTCGTCGCCTGCATCCACTTCACCCGCGAACTCGCCGCCGAGGCCCACACCATCGCCCGCGCCGCGACCCCCCACAAGGGCCGCCGCGTCGACCGCGACGCCGGCCTCGCCATCGTCATGGCCCGCGAGCTCACCGACATCTGCGCCCGCCTCGCCGAGGCCGACATCCGTGTCCGCCAGCCGCTGGGGCAGGGCCGCCTCGCCTCCCTCGTGCACTCCATGTACGACCCGGACCACCCCATCGACCACATCCAGGCCATGACCAAGCGCAACGCCTGGCCCGCGGAACTGGACGCCGTCGAACCGACCTACCTCCAGGCCAAGACCCGCGAGTCCTCCACCCGCGCCCCCTGGTGCCACGCCACGGCCTGGGTGAAGGAATGGCCGATGACCCCGGTCGGCGTGAACTTCCTCGCCCCGCTCCTCGTCCACACCCCCGACGTCATCCGCACGGTCGCCGTCACCATGGACCTGGAACCCACCGAGATCGCCATCGAGCGCATGCTCACGGAGAAGACGAACGACGAGGCCGACGCCAGCCGCGCCGCCAAGATGAACCGCACCGTCGACCCCCGCGACATCGCCGCCCACGGCCGCCTCGACCAGCGCGGCGAAGACCTCGCCAGCGGCGCCGCCGGCGTCAACCTGGTCGGCTACATCACGGTCTCCTCCCGCTCCCCCGAAGCCCTCGCCCGCGACAAGCGCACCATCCGCGCCTCGGCGGGCAAGTCCTACCTGAAGCTCGAGTGGTGCGACCGCGAGCACCACCGCGCCTTCGTCAACACCCTGCCGTTCGCCACCGGCATCCGACGCTAGCTGGAGGGAATGGCCGCCCATGCGAGATCCCATGTCCGCCCTGACGGACGCCTTCACCAGCTTCCTGTTCGGCAAGGTGGAAACCACCCGCCTGCCCGTCCGCACGTCCACGGGCCAGGCCCAGGCCGTCTACCTGCCCACGGCCGCCCCCGGCCTCGGTGACTCCGGCGTCATCATCGGCCGCGAGGTCTACAGCGGCAAGGGCTACATCTACGACCCCTTCCAGCTGTACGGCCAGCAGCTCCCGGCCCCCCACTGGCTGGTCCTCGGCGAATCCGGCAACGGCAAGTCCGCCCTGGAGAAGACCTACGTCCTGCGCCAGCTCCGCTTCCGGGACCGCCAGGTCGTGGTCCTGGACGCCCAGGGCGAGGACGGCGTCGGCGAGTGGAACCTCATCGCCCAGCAGCTGGGAATAACCCCCATCCGCCTGGACCCCATCGCCGCGAACGACGACGGGATCCGCCTCAACCCCCTCGACCCGGCGATCACCGCGACGGGCCAGCTCGCGCTGCTCCGCACCATCATCGAAGTCGCCATGGGCCACGGCCTGGACGAACGCTCCGGCTTCGCCCTGAAGGTCGCGCACGCCTACGTGGTGGACACCATCACCGACCGCCAGCCGGTCCTGATGGACATCGTGGAACAACTGCGCCACCCGGAGCCGGAATCGGCCCTCTCCATGAACGTGGCCATAGACGACGTCCGCGCCTGGGGCCTGGACGTCGCCCTCGTCATCGACCGCCTGGTCGACGGCGACCTCCGCGGCATGTTCGACGGCCCGACCACGGTGGGCATCGACCTCGACGCCCCGCTCATCGTCTTCGACCTCTCCCACATCGACCGCAACTCCATCGCCATGCCCATCCTGATGGCGATCGTCGGCGTATGGCTCGAACACACCTGGATCCGCCCGGACCGCAAGAAGCGCATCTTCCTGGTCGAAGAGGCCTGGCACATCATCAACAGCCCCTTCGTGGCCCAGCTCTTCCAGCGCCTCCTCAAGTTCGGCCGGCGCCTCGGCCTGTCCTTCGTCGCGGTCGTCCACCACCTCTCGGACGTCGTCGACGGGGCAGCGGCCCGAGAAGCGGCAGCGATCCTCAAAATGGCCTCGACCCGCACCATCTACGCCCAGAAAGCCGACGAGGCCCGCGCCACGGGCCGCGTCCTGGGCCTCCCCCGCTGGGCGGTGGAAATCATCCCGACCCTCACCCCCGGCATCGCTGTCTGGGACGTCAACGGCAACGTCCAGGTCGTCAAACACCTGATCACGGAAGCCGAACGCCCCCTGGTCTTCACCGACCGCGCCATGACGGAATCCTCGGTCCAGCACCGCCTGCCCGACGACCTCCTCGCCGCCGAACTGGAGACAGAGGAGCGCGCCCTCCTGATGGAACGCCACCGCAACGCCGGCGGCTCGGCCACCACGGTGGCCTGACATGCCCCACCGCACGGACCACCCGGACCCCCGCCCCCAGGGCGGCATCCCGGACGGACTCCTCGTCGGCCTCCTGGCCTTCCTCCTCGGCCTGGCCGTCCTCACCTGGACGGCCACCGGCCTGGCGGCCCTCTTCACGAAGGGCGCCTGGCCGAGCAAGGTCACCTTCACCCGCACCCCGACCGCGGTCCGCTCCCTGATAGCTCAACCCCACGACATCCCGGCCGCCTGGCCGGACACACCCCCCGAGGCCCTCTCCAACTGGGGCCTCTTCTGGGGCCTGTTCATCAGCCAGCTCCTGGTCCTCCTGGTCCTGACCATCTTCACCCTGGGCGTAGTGGCCCGCACGAAATCCCGCCACCGCCTGAAGAGGGAACACCCCGATCCCTCAACACCCCAGCCACACCCAAATGCAGCCCCTCCGGCACCCAACTCAGCCCCTCCGGCACCGAACTCAGCCCCTCCGGCGTTTGAGGAGCGGGGGTCCGGGGGCTGGCCCCCAGCAACAGCGCCGCACCCACCCACGGTCCCCACCCCCACCAAGCCCCACCCGGCGGGCCACCCCATCCCAGCCCCTCCGGCGTTTGAGGAGCGGGGCCCCGGGCGCAGAGCCCCCGGCAACGGCGCCGCACCCACCGACGAGGCGTACCGCTACGGCTTCGGCTACGCCCCCAGCCCGGCGCAGCCACCCACCCCGTTCCAATCCATCGCCTACGCCCCACCCGCCGCCCGCCACACCACGGCCTCAGAAGCCATCGCGGCAGCAACCGGCGCGGTCCTCGTGATCACGTCCTCCCCCACCCTCTGGTCGGAGACCAAGGACGCCCGCTCCAAGCTGGGCCCCGTCCTCCTCTACGACCCCTCCCACCTCTGCGACACCCCGGCCCGCATCCACTGGAGCCCCACCGAGGGCTGCGCGGACCGCGCCACCGCCGCCGCCCGCGCCCTCGCGCTCCTCGCCCCGGTCCGCCCGCAGGCCCGTATGGACTCCGCCCTCGCGGACACCGCGGAAACGCTCCTGCGCAGCTGGCTCCAGGCCGCCGCCCTGGACAACCGCCCGTTCAAGCAGCTGCACCGCTGGGCCCAGGGCACCAATGCCCAGGAACCGGTCCGCATCCTCCGTACCCACCCCCAGGCGGCCACCGCCGCCCCCGGCGCGGCCGGCGAGCTGGAGAGCGCCCTCACCGCGCATCCCGACCGCCGTGAACAGGCCCAACACCTCACGGCCCGGGCCCTGACGGCCCTTTCCTCGATCCACATCCGGGAATCCTGCACCCCGAACCGAACCGATTCCCTCGCCCTGGCATCGTTCGTCTCCGAAGGGGGCACCCTCTACGTGGTGGGCGAACCCCTGGAAGACCCCCGGTCCCACCCGGGTGCGATGCCGCTGCTGACCGCACTCGCCTCGAGCGTGGTCGAGCACGGCCGCCGCATGGCCGCACGGTCATCCGACGGTCGGCTCGACCCACCACTGACCCTGGTCTTCGAGGACGTCGCCGCGGTGGCCCCGATCCCCCAACTCCCGCAGCTCCTGCAGGACACGACGCTCCCGCTCCTCGCCCTGTGCCGCAGCCGCGAGCAGGCCCGCTCCCGCTGGCCGGAGGCGGACCTCCCCGTGGCCGCCCGCTAAGCGGGACGCGGGAACACGTACTCCAGCTCCTTCGCGGAGGGATCCGTCGGCATCGGCACGACCTTCCCGCTGGGCACGAACCCGAACCGCCGGTAGAACGCCCCGGCCCGCGCGTTCTCCGCGTGCACGAAGAGCCGTACGCGCGCCAGCGCCGGCTCCTCGAGCCCCCAGGCCCACTCCAGCGCGGCCCCGAACAGCGCCTCGGTCAGCCCGGTCCCCCGCTGCGCGGGCCGGACGAACACGCCCACGAGGTGCCCCTGAGCTTGCTCGATCTCCCCGTCGAAGATGTCGGTCGTGCCGGCCGCCTCGACGAGCACGCTCACCGTCCCGACCCACTCCCCGTCCGATCCCTCGGCGATGAACTGCCGGACGTGGCTCCCGAACGCACCCCCGGCAGCCCGCTCCTGCCAGAACTCATCAGGCTTTCCCTCGCCCTGTTCCAGGGTTTCCAGGAAGGCCACCGGCGCGGCCGGATCCCGCAGAGCCGCGAGCCGCAGCTCCTTCACCTTGTCCCACTCTTCAGCCCGAATCGGCCGTATCACGTACTCGTTCATACCTCGGGATCCTAAGCAGCCGGCCAACCCGGCTTCACCCGATTTTCCACGCCGGAAGACCCCGTAAACGCAGAAAAGCCCCGTACCGGTTTCCCGGTACGGGGCTTTCTACAATGATTGTTCGGCGGCGTCCTACTCTCCCACAGGGTCCCCCCTGCAGTACCATCGGCGCTGAAAGGCTTAGCTTCCGGGTTCGGAATGTAAACCGGGCG
>NZ_JBHXKA010000110.1:0-26801 GCF_042722885.1 Streptomyces sp. NPDC058401 | reverse complement strand
CACTTGCTTTGTCGTCGGCCGCTTCAGTTGTTTATATTTGTCTGCTTGGTTCTTTCCCGCCCACAATGAGGGTATGGGGGGCGGGGGGTCATCGAGCCCCGGCCCCCTTCCGTTGCTATGCGCCTGTCACGCCCCCGCGCAGTTCGGGCACACGCCGCGGTACGTGACCTCGACCGCGGACACCGTGAAGCCGAAGCGTTCGGTGTCCGGCAGGTCGGCCAGCGGGTTGCCCGCCGGGTGCACGTCGCGGATCGCGCCGCACTGGGCGCACACCAGGTGCTGGTGGGGGCGGTGGGCGTTCGGGTCGTACCGCTTGGCGCGCCGGTCCGTGGACACCTCCAGGACCTCGCCCAGGGTGACGAGCTCGCCCAGGGTGTTGTAGACGGTCGCGCGGGAGATCTCCGGCAGCCTGTCCACGGCGCGTGCGTGCACCTCGTCGGCCGTCAGGTGAACGTGGTCACCGTCGAGCACCTCGGCCACGACGCGCCGCTGTGCGGTCATGCGCCATCCGCGTCCGCGAAGTCGTTCCAGCAGGTCACTCATGTCTGCCAGCGTAACAGCGAGGGGATTCGGTGTAACTCCCGAATGAGTGTGGACTTGGATGCTTACTTGACTTAGACAAAGTCCATCGTAGGATCGGTTACGTTAGGGCGCAGGGCAGGTTTGCAGCAAATTTACGCAGGAGGCGCATAGTGACGACGCAGGGACCGCTCACCACGGAGGCCGGAGCTCCGGTAGCTGACAACCAGAACAGCGAGACCGCCGGCATCGGCGGCCCCGTCCTGGTGCAGGACCAGCTGCTGCTGGAGAAGCTCGCGCACTTCAACCGCGAGCGCATCCCGGAGCGCGTGGTGCACGCCCGCGGCGCCGGCGCCTACGGCACGTTCACGCTGACCCGTGACGTCTCGCAGTGGACCCGGGCGAACTTCCTGTCCGAGGTCGGCAAGGAGACCGAGACCTTCCTGCGCTTCTCCACCGTCGCGGGCAACCTCGGCTCGGCCGACGCCGTGCGCGACCCCCGCGGCTGGGCGCTGAAGTTCTACACCGAAGAGGGCAACTACGACCTCGTCGGCAACAACACCCCGGTGTTCTTCATCAAGGACGCCATCAAGTTCCCCGACTTCATCCACACCCAGAAGCGCGACCCGTACACGGGCTCGCAGGAGGCGGACAACGTCTGGGACTTCTGGGGTCTGTCGCCCGAGTCCACCCACCAGGTGACCTGGCTGTTCGGTGACCGCGGCATCCCGGCGTCCTACCGCCACATGAACGGCTTCGGCTCGCACACGTTCCAGTGGAACAACGAGTCCGGCGAGGTCTTCTGGGTCAAGTACCACTTCAAGACCGACCAGGGCATCAAGAACCTCACCCAGGCCGAGGCCAACCAGCTCGCCGGTGAGGACCCCGACTCGCACCAGCGCGACCTGCGCGAGTCCATCGAGCGCGGCGACTTCCCGTCCTGGACCGTGCAGGTCCAGGTCATGCCGGCGGCCGAGGCGGCCGAGTACCGCTTCAACCCGTTCGACCTCACCAAGGTGTGGCCGCACGCGGACTACCCGCTGATCGAGATCGGCAAGCTGGAGCTCAACCGCAACCCGGAGAACGTCTTCGCCGAGGTCGAGCAGTCGATCTTCTCCCCGGCGCACTTCGTCCCCGGCATCGGTCCGTCCCCGGACAAGATGCTCCAGGGCCGTCTCTTCGGCTACGGCGACGCCCACCGCTACCGCGTCGGCATCAACGCCGACCACCTGCCGGTGAACCGCCCGCACGCCACCGAGGCGCGCACCAACTCCCGCGACGGCTACCTGTACGACGGCCGCCACGCGGGTGCGAAGAACTACGAGCCGAACAGCTTCGGCGGCCCGCACCAGACGGACCGTCCGCTGTGGGTCTCCTCCGCCGTCACCGGCGGCACGGGCAACCACGCCGCGCCCTCGCACTCCGAGGACAACGACTTCGTCCAGGCGGGCAACCTCTACCGCCTGTACTCGGAGGACGAGAAGACCCGTCTGATCGAGAACCTCTCCGGCTTCATCGCCAAGGTTTCCCGCGACGACATCGTCGAGCGTGCGATCAACAACTTCCGCCAGGCGGACGGTGACTTCGGCAAGCGTCTGGAGGTCGCGGTCCAGGCCCTCCGCGCCTGATCGACGCCTTGCCGTAGCAGGCCGACGGGCCGGTGCTCCTCTTCGAGGGGCGCCGGCCCGTCGGCCGTTCCTACGCGGGCACGGAGGCGGGCACGGTGGTGCGCCGCGCCGGGGCCCAGCAGCGGATGACATCGCGTACGGACACGATGCCCACCGGGCCGCCGTGCTCCAGGACGATCAGATGACGGAAGCCGCCGTGGGCCATCGCCTCGGCGGCTTCCTGCACGGTGGCCTCCGGGGTGCAGAACACCACGTTGTTGGTGGTGTGCGCGCCCACGGACTCCCGGTCGGGATCGTGGCCAGCGCCGAGCGAGTTGAGGATGTCGCGCTCGGTCAGGATGCCGATGCCGCTGTGTTCGGGATCGAGGACGACGGCGGCGCCGACGCGCCGGCCGGACATCAGGCAGGCCGCCTGCCGCAGGGTGTGAGTGGGGCCGAGGGTGAGGATCACGGTGCTCATGGCGTCGCGGACGAGCATGAAGAGAGCCACCTCCTGGTGAGTCCCTCCGCTTGGGTGGGGTGCGCGTGAAGGGCCGCACTTAGAGAAGCCCTTCACAAGCGCACAAGTGGAGGAGTCTCAGATTCCCACGCACACGGAGTGTCAGCAAGGAGGCGCGTAAGGGGCACATTCGGCACGTACGGGCGCAGGCCACCGCCACGGCGGCGCGCGCCCGTCCCGTGAGCGTCAGCCGCGCGGGCGCAGCAGGTCCAGCATCTCCGCGTGCAGCAGACCGTTCGAGGCCGCCGCGTTGCCGCCGTGCACCCCGTCCGCCCCGTCCAGTGCGGTGAAGCGGCCCCCGGCCTCCTCCACCACGACCGCCAGGGCCGCCATGTCCCACAGGTTCAGCTCGGGCTCGGCGCACAGGTCGAGCGAGCCCTCGGCGACCATCATGTACGGCCAGAAGTCGCCGTAGCCCCGGGTGCGCCAGCACGCGCGGGTCAGGTCCAGGAAGCCGGGCAGCCGGCCCTGCTCCTCCCAGCCGCTCAGCGAGGAGTAGGCGAACGAGGCGTCGCCGAGGGTGGCGACCTTGGAGACGCCGAGCGCGGTGGTCTCGCCGAGCGCGCCGCCCGTGAAGGCGCCCCGGCCGCGCGCCGCCCACCAGCGGCGGCCCAGGGCCGGTGCGGACACCACGCCGACGACGGGACGGAAGACGCCGTCGGCCTGCTCCTCCATGAGGGAGATCAGCGTCGCCCACACCGGCACGCCGCGCACGTAGTTCTTCGTCCCGTCGATCGGGTCCACGACCCAGCGGCGCGGGCCGTCGCCCTTGAGGCCGTACTCCTCGCCCAGGATCGCGTCGGAGGGCCGCGCGGCGGCGATCCCGGCCCGGATGATCTCCTCGGTGGCGGTGTCGGCCTCGCTCACCGGGGTCATGTCGGGCTTGGTCTCGACCTTGAGGTCGAGGGCGCGGAACCGCTCCATCGTGGCGGTGTCCGCCGCGTCGGCGAGTTCGAGGGCAAGGCGCAGGTCATCGTCATACTCGGGCATGCCAGAACCCTACCCAGGCGGCCGGTTCGCCGGGGAAGGCGTCCACGGTGCGGCACGGGCACCCTTGACAGGATCTGTCGGTCCGTCAACTCTGACGGAAACGTCGACCGGAGGCGTCACAGGGGAGGCGACGGTGCCCACGGCCCGGGAGTCCTTGCTCGAAGCGGCGGGAGGGGCGCTCGCGGCGCGCCCGTGGCCGGCCGTGCGGATGACCGACGTGGCCGCGGCCGCGGGGGTCTCGCGGCAGACCCTCTACAACGAGTTCGCAGGCAAGACGGGGCTGGGCCACGCCCTGGTCCGCCGCGACGCGGCCTGGTACCTCGACGGGGTGGACCGGGCGCTGGCCGCCCCGGGGGCTCCGGCCGAAAGGCTCGCGGCGGTCGTGGAGTGGACCGTGCGCGCGGGCCGGGAGCGTCCCCTCGTACGGGCGCTGCTGACGGGGTGCTGGAACGGCAACTTACCCGTCCCGGCCGGCCGCGGGGTCCGGCCGGGACTGCCCGCGCTGGGGCCCGCCGAGCTGATCCGCGGGGTCCGCGAGCGGGCGCAAATCGCGTTCGGGGTGCAGGAGGGGGCGCAGTGGTGCGAGCTCGCCGTGCGGCTCGCGCTGTCCTACCTGGTCGCCCCGGCCGAGCCGCCGGGGCCGGGCCACGCCGGGCTGCTCCGGCTGCTCAGTGGGACGAGCCCGAGAGCTGGAGCCCGATGACGCCGAGGATCACCAGCGAGATCGAGACGAGTTTGAGCGTGGAGACCAGGTCCCCGAGGAAGACCATGCCGTAGATCGCGGTACCGGCCGCCCCGATGCCGGTCCACACCGCGTACGCCGGTCCCACGTCCAGCTTCTTCAGGGCCAGCGTCAGCAGACCGAAGCTGCCGAGCGCGAAGCACGCGAAGGCGATGGTCGGCCACAGCCGGGTGAAGCCGTGCGACAGCTTGAGGCAGACCGCGAACCCCGTTTCCAGGATCCCGGCGACCACGACCAGCAGCCACACCATGGCGTATGCCTCCCCGCGTCATGTGACGCGCTCACGGGACGGGCCCGGGCGTCACTTGGTGCGATTATGCATTTACCAGACATCGGGGGCGGCAAACCCCGCCGGTCCTTCACCCTTCGATCGGTTGCCCGGCCGCCGGCCGCCCGGTCAGTCGCCCTCGCGGCGCTCCCGCGTCTCCAGCAGCCGTCGCAGCGAGTACAGCCGCGCCGGATCCGCGTGGCCGTCCTCCACCCACTTGTCGAGCGCGCAGTCCGGCTCGTCGTGGCTGCACGCGCGCGGGCACCCCTCCGTCCCCGGCACCAGCTCCGGGAAGGCCAGGATGACCCGGGACGGGTCCACGTGGTGCAGGCCGAAGGACCGTACGCCGGGGGTGTCGATGACCCAGCCGTCCCCGCCCGGCAGCGGCAGCGCGAGCGCCGAGGTGGTGGTGTGCCGGCCGCGGCCGGTCACCGAGTTGACCACGCCCGTCGCGCGCTGGCGGCCCTCGGCGACCAGCGAGTTCACCAGCGTGGTCTTGCCGACGCCCGAGTGGCCGACGAAGGCGGTGATCCGGCCGTTCAGGTGCTCGCGCACCCGGTCGGCCGCGTCGCCCGCCGCCAGCTCCTCGCGGTTGGTCACCACGTAGTTCAGGCCGAAGGTCGAGTAGATCTCCAGGATCTTGTCCGCGGAGGTCAGGTCGGACTTCGTGAGCACGAGCAGCGGTTCCAGCCCGGCGTCGTACGCGGCCACCAGACAGCGGTCGATCATCCGGGGGCGCGGCTCCGGATCGGCCAGCGCCGTCACGATGGCCAGCTGATCGGCATTGGCGACGACCACGCGCTCGTACGGGTCGTCGTCGTCGGCCGTACGCCGCAGGACGGACTTGCGCGCCTCGATCCGCACGATGCGGGCGAGGGTGTCCTTCTTGCCGGACAGGTCGCCGACGATCCAGACCCGGTCCCCGACCACCGCCGCCTTGCGGCCCAGCTCGCGGGCCTTCATCGCGTGCACCGGACGGTCCTCGACCAGGCAGGTGAGCCGGCCGCGGTCCACGGTGAGGACCATGCCCTCGGCCGCGTCCTCGTGCTTGGGGCGGATCGTCGTACGCGGCCGGTTGCCCTTGGGGTTGGGCCGCTGGCGGATGTCGTCCTCGTCGGTGTTCTTGTTGTACCTGCGCATGGCGGGCCCTACGCTCCCACGCCTGCCGGAGCCGCTTCGGCCCGGGCGAGCATGTCCGCCCACATCTGCGGGAAGTCCGGCAGGGTCTTCGCGGTCGTCCCCACGTTCTCGATGAGCACGCCCTCCACCGCCAGGCCGATCACCGCGCCGGCCGTGGCCATCCGGTGGTCGTCGTACGTGTGGAACGTGCCGCCGTGCAGCGAGCGCGGCCGGATCCGCAGACCGTCCGCGGTCTCCGTGACATCGCCGCCCAGCCCGTTGATCTCCTTGGTGAGCGCCGCCAGCCGGTCCGTCTCGTGCAGCCGCAGGTGCTGCACCCCGCGCAGCACGGACTCCGAGTCGGCCAGCGCGGCGACCGCCGCGATGCCCGGGGTGAGCTCCCCGACCTCGCCGAGATCCACGTCGATGCCGTGGATCTTGCCGGTGCCGGTGAAGACCAGGCCCGCGTCCGTCAGCTCGCAGGAGCCGCCCATCTCCGTGAAGATCCGGCGCAGCGCGTCACCCGGCTGCGTGGTGCGGCGCGGCCAGTCCGGGATGGTGACCGTGCCGCCGGTGATCAGGGCCGCCGCCAGGAAGGGCTGCGCGTTGGAGAGGTCGGGCTCCACGATCAGGTCGCGGCCGAGCAGGGCGCCGGGAGCGACCCGCCAGACGTTCTTCTCGCCGCCGGACTCGGGGGTGTCGACCTGCGCGCCCGCCGCGCGCAGCATCTCCACCGTCATCCGGATGTGCGGCATGGACGGCAGGTTGGTGCCCACGTGCCGGACCTCGACGCCCTGGTTGAACCGCGGGGCGGAGAGTAGCAGCGCGGAGACGAACTGCGAGGAGTTGGTGGCGTCGATCTCGACGGTCCCGCCCTCCAGG
Organism: Streptomyces sp. NPDC058401; assembly: GCF_042722885.1. NCBI lineage: Bacteria > Bacillati > Actinomycetota > Actinomycetes > Kitasatosporales > Streptomycetaceae > Streptomyces > Streptomyces sp. NPDC058401. The sequence continues at coordinate 20,154 of NZ_JBHXKA010000110.1, read as the reverse complement.
GCCCCGCCGCCCTGGACGGTCAGCGGCAGCGCCCCGCGGCCGTCGTCGTCGATGCGGGCGCCGAGCGTGCGCAGCGCCGTGATGACCTGGCCCAGGGGGCGCTCGTAGGAGCGCGGGTCCCCGTCGAAGCGGATGTCGCCGGAGGCGAGGGTGGCGACGGGCGGCAGGAAGCGCATGACCGTGCCCGCGTTGCCGACGTCGACCGTGGCCGGACCGTGCAGCGCGGCCGGGATGACCCGCCAGGCCTCGCCGTTGTCGCCCTGTCCGGCGGAGCTGGAGGAGACCGTCTCCTCGATGCCGACGCCCAGCGCGCGCAGCGCGTCGGACATCAGCTGGGAGTCGCGCGAACGCAGCGGGCGGCGCACCCAGCCCGGCTCGGAGGCGAGCGCGGCAAGGACGAGCGCGCGGTTGGTGACCGATTTGGACCCGGGCACGGTGACGGTGGCCTGGACGGCGGTGTCGGCGAGCGGGGCGGGCCAGAGGGCGGGGAGCGCGGAGGTCTCGGTCATGGCCACCACTTTAGTGGCTTCCCATGGCCGCAGATCTTGATCACCGGGGGAGTCTCGGCGGGCGGACGGCAGCCGGTCGGCCGGCGGTCAGAGCGCCAGCAGCCAGCGGCCGCCGCCGACGAGCGAGCACAGCGCCACCACGTGGAAGAGCAGCAGCCACACCACCGGGTGCACGTGGGTGAGCCGTCCGAGCTGGTCCGCGTCGGAGTCGGGCGCACCGCCGCCCCGGCGCTTCGCCCCGAGCTCGAAGACCGGCCGGACGCCGCCGAGGAGCAGGAACCACACCACGGCGTACGCGAAGACCGCCTGCACGTCCGCCGGGGCCAGCCAGGAGACCAGGACGAAGGTGGCGCCCGTGACCAGCACCGTCAGCAGCCCGTACGCGTTGCGGATCATCACCAGCACCGCCAGCAGCAGGGCGGTCGCCGCCCACAGCAGCAGGGTGATCCGGTGCGCCGAGAGCAGGGCCGCGCCGCCCAGGCCGAGCAGGGAGGGCGCCGTGTACCCGGCGGCCGCCGTGAGGACCATCCCGAGGCCGGTGGGCTTGCCGCGGCTGACGGTGACCCCGCTGGTGTCCGAGTGCAGCCGGATCCCGTCCAGGCTGCGGCCCGTCAGCAGCGCCAGCAGTCCGTGACCGCCCTCGTGCGCGATGGTGATCGCGTTGCGCGACAGCCGCCACACCGGCCGGGGCCCCACCGCGACGAGCGCCGCCAGCCCCGTCAGGATCACCAGCCACTGGTCGGGCGCCGCCTGTATGCCGGTGAGCCGGTCCCACAGGCCGGCCGAGGTGCTGGTGTTCATGAGGTGGCGGACTCCTTGTGGTGGCATTCGGGTGACATGGCAGTGTGGCAGCCATGTGCGGTAGGTATGCAGCGAGTCGTGGGCCGGAGGAGCTGGCCGAGGTGTTCGGGGTGGAGCGGTGGGAGCCGGAGGAGGTGCTGGCACCCGACTGGAACGTGGCTCCGACGAAAGAGGTCCACGTCGTCCTCGACCGTCCTCTGAAAGACGCTCCGAGCCCGCGTCCGGTTCGCCAGCTGAGGGTCCTGAAATGGGGGCTCGTCCCGTCCTGGGCGCAGAATCCCGACGGCGCCGCCCGGATGATCAACGCCCGGTCCGAGACCGTCGCCGAGAAGCCGTCCTTCCGCCGCCCCTTCGCGCAGCGCCGCTGCATCATCCCGGCGGACGGCTACTACGAGTGGGTCACCGCCCACGACGAGCGGCAGCTGGAGGTCGAGGGAAAGAAGAAGCGGTCGCGCAAGCAGCCCTACTTCGTCCTGCCCTGCGACGGCTCCGTCTTCGCCATGGCCGGGATATACGAGTTCTGGCGCGACCGGACCCTGCCCGACGAGCATCCGCTCGCCTGGTGGGCGACCTGCTCGGTGCTCACCACCGAGGCCGAGACGGGTCCGCTCGGCGTCGCCCCCGCCGAGGGCCCGCGCTCGCTCGCCGACATCCACCCCCGGATGCCGCTGATGCTCACCCCGGACCGGTGGGACGCCTGGCTGGACCCGGCGCGGACGGACCCCGACGAGCTCCAGGCCCTGCTGGCCCCGCCGCCCGGCGGGCTGATGCGCGCCTATCCGGTGTCCACGGCCGCGAGCAACGTCCGCAACAACGGCCCCGAACTGCTGGAGGAGCTGGAAGGCCCCGAGGAGGGCACCCTCTTCTGACGCGCGGGGTGGTCCGAGGGGTCCGCGCGGGGTGGTCCGACGGGTCCCCGTGTCACTCCGACGGCCCCGGCGCTCCGGACGGACCCGGCATCACCCCCGCGGCGGCGGCCGGGCGGCATGATCGGGGCATGAGCAGCACGCGCACCGAGCACACCGAGACCGTCGCCACCCCGGCGGGCGAGGCCCGCATCACCTGGCACCCGGCCCCGGCGGGCACCGCCCGCCTGGTGCTCGCCCTGGGGCACGGAGCGGGCGGCGGCATCGAGGCCCGGGACCTGCGGGCCCTGGCCGCGGCCCTGCCCGCCCTGGGGATCACCGTGGCGCTGGCCGAACAGCCCTGGCGGGTCGCCGGGAAGAAGGTGGCCGCCGCACCCAAGGTGCTGGACGCGGGCTGGCACGCCCTGTGGCCCGCCTTCGCGGAGCCCGGGCTGCCCGTCGTCGCGGGCGGCCGCAGCGCCGGGGCCCGGGTCGCCTGCCGGACCGCCGCGGAGCTGGGCGCGGCCGGGGTGCTCGCGCTGGCCTTCCCGCTGCACCCGCCGGGCCGGCCGGAGAAGTCCCGGGCCGAGGAGCTGCTGGGCGCCGGGCGGCCGGCGCTGGTGGTCCAGGGGGGCCGCGACGCCTTCGGGCGGCCGGAGGAGTTCCCGGCGCGGGGAGCGCGCGCAGCCTCGTACGAGCTGGTGGAAGTGGAGGGCGGGGACCACGGCTTCGCCGTGCCGAAGCGGACCGGCCCCACGCAGGAGGAGGCCCTGGCGGTGATCACCGGGGCGGTGGCCGGGTGGCTCGGGCGGCTGCCGGTGTGACCTACGCCCCGGTGGCGGGGCGACTTTGGTCCGGAAACCGCGCCCCGCCGGGGAATGCGTCACCCGGACCGTCTGTTGTCCCGGATGTCGGTACGTACGGAGAAGACGTCGGAGGAGAGGCAACGCATGACCCAGGTCATCAGCCAGAACCGTCCGCAGGCCGCTGACCTGGACTGGACAGTGCTGCCCGCGCCCAAGCGCGGCACGGTTCGGGCGGCGGGCGACCGGGATGGTCGACTATTCTCCGATTCGAGCGGGTCCGCTTTCGGAGCCGCCACGCAGTCGGAGGAGGTGGGTCCTGTCGCCGGGACCGACGAAGGCCACGCGGAGGAGACGACCCCGGAGCGCAATGCGCGCTTCGAGAGGGACGCCCTCGGCTACCTCGACCAGATGTACTCGGCCGCCCTGCGCATGACGCGCAATCCGGCCGACGCCGAGGACCTGGTCCAGGAGACGTACGCGAAGGCGTACGCGTCCTTCCACCAGTTCCGTGAGGGCACCAACCTGAAGGCGTGGCTGTACCGCATTCTGACCAACACCTTCATCAACTCGTACCGCAAGAAGCAGCGCGAACCCCAGCGCAGTGCGGCCGAGGAGATCGAGGACTGGCAGCTTGCGCGCGCCGAGTCGCACATGTCGACGGGCTTGCGTTCCGCAGAGTCGCAGGCTCTCGATCACCTGCCCGATTCCGATGTGAAGGAAGCACTCCAGGCCATTCCGGAGGAGTTCCGCATCGCGGTCTATCTTGCCGACGTAGAGGGCTTTGCGTACAAGGAGATCGCGGACATCATGGGTACACCCATCGGTACGGTCATGTCGCGACTGCACCGTGGCCGCCGTCAACTCCGTGGAATGCTTGAGGACTACGCCCGTGAGCGCGGGCTCGTCCCGGCCGGCGCGGGAGAGTCGAACGACCTGAAAGGCTCGGGCTCATGAGCTGCGGAGATGCGCACGAGACGGAGTGCTCCGAGGTCCTGGACCACCTTTATGAGTTCCTGGACCAGGAGATGCCCGACAGCGACTGCACGAAGTTCGAGGCGCACTTCGGCGAGTGCAATCCCTGTCTGGAGAAGTACGGCCTGGAACAGGCCGTGAAGAAGCTGGTCAAGCGCTGCTGCGGATCGGACGACGTGCCGACCGACCTGCGCTCGAAGGTGATGGGACGGATCGAGCTCATCCGTTCGGGGCAGGCGGTGCCGGACCATGACATTACGGCCGCGTCGCCCGAGCCGGCCGTCGCCGAGCCGATGCCGGGATCAGCGGCGGGCTGAAAAAGTTGAAACCCGGCCGTGTTCGCCGGTGAAGTAGTACCCGATTGAACAATCTCGAACAGCCGCCCCCGGAAGGGCACTTCGTTCACTCGAAGGTGGTAATCCGGGGGCGTCCGCATGGTGCAATGCAAAAATGTGGCCCACCTCGCTCCGGGGCCCACTTATTCTCCCCATTCGGGTACTGGTTTGATTCGTACCTGACTTGCACGGCTCAGGGGGAGGAGAGCGCCATGCGGGTACTTCCGCCGTTGGCGCGCGCCTATGTCCTGGGCGCCGTCCTCGTCGGCCTCGCCTGCGTCGTCCCGGCCTTCACCGGTTCCGCCACCCCGTGGCCCTCCATCGGCCTGCTCGCCGTGCTGTACCTCGGCTGCGAACTCGTCAAGGTGTGCCCGCTCATGGGCCACCGGGTGCCCGAGGGCCTCGGCTCCTTCTTCCCCGTGGTGCTGGCCGCCGTCTTCCTCCTGCCGCCCGCCGCCGCGGCCCTCGTCGCCCTGCCCGGCGGACTCGCCGGGACCGTGACGGCGCGGCCCGCAGGAGTGCGCCGCATCTGGCACGGGGCGCAGCAGTCCATAGCCGCCTTCACCGCCGGACAGGTCTACGGGCTGCTGGGCGGGCCCGGCGCCCTGGGCGCGGGCTCCTCCGGCGGGACCGGGCCGCCGGGACCGCAAGGCCCCGCGGGACCGGCCGCCTGGGTCGCCGACTTCCCCTACGCCATGCTCCCCGCCGCCGCCGCGGCCGTCGCCTTCTGCCTGGTGCTCACCGCCCTCGACGGCTGCATCCTGGCCGCCGCCGAACGCCGGCCCGCCGCCACCGCCTGGCGGGGCCTGGTGACCCGCTCCCTCGCCCCGCACTGCGTCCACGGCCTCGCCGGACTGATGATGGCCGTGATGTGGCGCAGCCCGTACGGACTTCCGGCCGCACTGCTCGTCATGCTGCCGATGTACATCTCCTGCTGGGTCTTCGCCCAGTACCACCGCGAGCGCGCCGCCCACCAGGCCACCATCCGGGCACTGGTCCAGGCCGTCGACATCAAGGACCGCTACACGCGCGGCCACAGCGAGCGGGTCGGGCAGGCCTCCGCGATGATCGCCCGCGAGCTGGGCATGGGCGAGGAACGCCTCGAAGTCGTCCGCATCGCCGGGATCCTGCACGACGTGGGCAAGCTCGGCGTCCCGACCCGGCTGCTGCGCAAGGACGGACCGCTGACCCCCGAAGAGCGCAGGATCATCGAACTCCACCCCGAGTACGGACACGAGATGGTGCGCGGCATCGGCTTCCTGGGCGAGGCCCGCGCGGCGATCCTGCACCACCACGAGCGGGTGGACGGCTCCGGCTACCCCTACGGGCTGACCGGGGAACAGATCCCGGTGCTCGCCCGGGTCGTGGCGGTCGCCGACGCCTTCGACGCGATGACCTCGACCCGGTCCTACAGCAGGGCCCGGCCCGTACGGGTCGCCCTGGCCGAGCTGGAACGGTGCGCGGGGGCCCAGTTCGACCCCGACATGGTGCAGGCGCTCGTCGACGCGATCGGCCGCCAGGGCTGGCATCCGAAGGTGACCTCGGACGACGACCTCCAGGTGATCCCGGCCCCACCCGCCGGGACCGCCGGCGAGGTTCCCGCCGCCGCGGCGGAGGGGACCCCGCGCGAGGCCGTGCCCGCCGGCGCGGCGCTGACCGGACTGCCCGCCCAGGCCGGTCACGGCGGAGCCGCGCCGCAGGGCCGCGGGGCCGCGCCGCAGGCCCGGGGCGGGAGCGGCCCGCTCCCCGCCGCCGGGGACCCGTGCCACTGCGTGCCCGGGCCCGCCCCGGAACCCGGAGCGGCCGCCGAGGAGGCGCCGCGGACCCCCGGCTCCCCGGCCGCGGGGGCCACCGCGTGAGGGGCTGGGCCGTCGGCATCGTGCGCGGGGCCGCCGCGGCGCTGACCGTGGTCGCGCTCGGCCACACCGTGTGGAACGGCCTGACCGATCCGGGCATCGCCCTGGCCTTCGGCACCCTGATCACCATCGGTGAGCTCGCCCGCCGGGACAGCGGCGACGCCGCCCGCCAGCAGCCCGCGCCGCTCGGATCCGCGGGGGCCCTCGCGTACGCCCTGCTCGGGCAGAACGCCGGAGCCCCCACCCACCACGGGGTCCTGCAGATCGTCGCCGTGGTGGTCGCGGCCGCGCTCCTCGGGATCGTCCCGCACATCGCCCGGGGCCGCGGACCCGCCCTCGACCACCTGGCCCGCCGCGTCCTCACCGTCACCTTCGCCGCCGTCTGCTTCCAGCCGCTCTACAACTCCGGACAACTGGAGCACCGGGTCGGCCAGGGCCCGTACCTCGTGCTCTTCCTGGTCCTCGTGCTCGGGCTCACGGCCCTGTGCGACGCGGTCCTCGGCGCCGTCCTCGCCGGGGCACGGACCGGCTGGCCGTTCGCCCCGCTGCTGCGCGACGAGCTCCGCGCCCAGCTGGGCATCGGCTCTGCGATCTGCGCCACGGGCGTGGTCATGGCCCTCGGGGTCGCCGTCGCCGGTCTGTGGGCGGTGCCCGTCTTCAGCGTGCCCCTGCTCCTGACCCAGATGTCCTTCCACCGGATCACCGCCATCCGCACCACCTACCGCCAGACCATCACCTCCCTCGCCCGCGCCACCGAGATCGCCGGCTACACCCGGCCCGGCCACTCCCGCCGGGTCGCCGCGCTCAGCTGCGCCGTGGGCCGGGAGCTGGGCCTCTCGGAGCGGGAGCTCACGGTCCTGGAGTACGCCGCCCTCATGCACGACATCGGGCAGCTCTCCCTCGTCGACCCGGTCCCGGCCGGGGCCACCGCCGAGCTCCCCGAGGCCGAGGCCCGCCGGATCGCCGGGCTCGGCGGCGAGGTGGCCCGCCAGACGGGGGTGCCGGCCGAGGTCGCGGTCGTCGTGGAGCTGCAGGCGGATCCGTACCGTGACCAGCCCGTCGCCGCCCGCATCGTGCGCGCGGTCAACGCGTACGACGACCTCTGCGGCGGGGCCCGTCACCCGGGCGGCTCATTGGAGGCCCTGGAGCGGCTGCGCCTGGGGACCGGGCACGATTACCAGCCGGAAGTCGTGGAGTGTCTCGCCAGGGTGCTCGCCCGGGGCGGACGTGCCAGAGTCGTACCCGTCCCGCCTGGGTAACCCATGGGTAATGAGCGGCCGTCCGAGTGGGCATGGTTGGATGCCAGTGGGAGTGTTCCCAGCGGGAGTGTTCCCGGCAGGAGTGTCGCAGCAGGAGTGTTCGCAGCAGGAGTGTCCCGAGCAAGAGTGTCCGGCAGGCGGGAATCGTGAGGATCTTCGGGAAGGTACGCCATCGGCCCTCCGCCTCGTGGCGGCAGGCCACCGACCGCGCGTTCACGCTGATCGGCGACGGTCGGTACGAGGACGCGGGCGCGCTGCTGACCAGAGCGGCCGACCTGGAACCCTGGCTGTCCGAGTCCTGGTTCAATCTGGCGCTGCTCCACAAGTTCCGCCACGACTGGGAGCAGGCCCGCGCCGCCGGACTGCGCGCCGTGGCCCTGCTCGACCGGGAGACCGGCGCCCCGGACTGGTGGAACGTCGGCATCGCCGCCACCGCGCTGCAGGACTGGCCGCTGGCCCGCCGCGCCTGGCAGGCGTACGGGCTGAAGGTGCCCGGAGACCCGCACGGCACGGGCAGCCGCCCCGGCGGGCCCGCCCACGGCGAACCGGTCGGCATGGAGCTCGGGAGCGCGGCCGTGCGGCTGTCGCCCGAGGGCGAGGCCGAGGTGGTCTGGGGCCGCCGGCTGGACCCGGCCCGCATGGAGGTCCTGTCGATCCCGCTGCCCTCCTCGGGGCGGCGCTGGGGCGAGGTCGTCCTGCACGACGGGGTCCCGCACGGCGAACGCGTCACCGCGGCCGGGCCCTCGTACCCCGTCTTCGACGAGATCGAGCTGTGGGCGCCCTCCCCGGTGCCCACCTGGGTGGTCCTCCTGGAGGCGGCCACCGAGGCCGACCGCAACGCCCTGGAGCAGCTGGCCTCCGACGCGGGCTTCGCCGCCGAGGACTGGTCCTCCTCGGTGCGGCTGCTGTGCCGGACCTGCTCGGAGAGCGCCATGCCGAGCGGCGAGGGCGACGGGGAGCACCTGGATCCGCACGACCACAGTGAACCGGGTCACCCCGGCCCGCTGGGCCACCGTACGGCCGGGTCCGGATCCCTGTGGGTGCCCGAGCGGGAGTGCGGCATCGCGGCGCCCGCGGGCCTGGTGCGCGGGCTGCTCGACGGCTGGGTCGCGGACAGCCCGGACAGCCGGGAGTGGCGGGATCTCGAAGAAGTCTGCTGAGCCGGGGCCGTAGTCTGTACCGGCACATCGGTGACTGGTGGACTTACGGAAGGCGTACGGCGGACATGGCGCAGCAGGAGAACGACGTGGTCGGGGTCGAGGGTGTGAACGACGGGTACGTCGTGGACACCGAGGACTGTGAGGCGCGCGAGCTCGCCCACCGCGAGCGCGGCACCGCCCGCCCGATCACGGTGGTCGGCAACCCGGTCCTGCACCGCGAGTGCAAGGACGTCACCGAGTTCGGCGACGAGCTGGCGCAGCTGATCGACGACATGTTCGCCAGCCAGAAGGCCGCCGAGGGCGTGGGCCTCGCCGCGAACCAGATCGGCGTCGACGCCAAGGTCTTCGTCTACGACTGCCCGGACGACGACGGCAACCGGCACACGGGCGTGGTGATCAACCCGAAGCTCGTCGAGCTGCCGGCCGCCGCCCGCATCCTGGACGACTCGAACGAGGGCTGCCTGTCGGTCCCGACCGCCTACGCCTCGCTGGCCCGCCCGGACTACGCCGAGGTGACCGGCCAGGACGCGCAGGGCAACCCGATCAAGGTGCGGGGCACCGGCTACTTCGCGCGCTGCCTCCAGCACGAGACCGACCACCTGTACGGCTACCTGTACATCGACCGGCTCTCGAAGCGGGACCGCAAGGACGCGCTGCGGCAGATGGAAGAGGGCACGCCGCGCTACGAGACGGTTCCCAACGCGTAGCTCTCGTACGCCGTACGTACGTGAAGGGCGCCCCGCTCCGGTCAGGAGCGGGGCGCCTTTCCCGTGGAGCGGCGCGGCGTCAGTCCCAGCCGAGGTCGCTCGGGTCGGCCTCGGCCGGGTGTCGGCCGACGGTCCGGATGACGCGTGTCATGGGAACCCCCTGTCGTATGCGAACCTGCAAACCGTAGGGCAAAACGATCAAGGTCGGGGAAAATTCCCGGCCACTGGACGGCGCCGGCCGGGCCTCAGGCCGCAGAAGGGCCCCGGAACGTGCGCCGGAAGGCGTTCGGAGTGGTGTTCAGCGTCCGCAGGAAGTGGTGGCGCAGGGCGGCCGCGGTACCGAAGCCGCAGCGGCCCGCGATCGCGTCGACCGTCTCGTCGGTGGCCTCCAGCAGCTCCTGCGCCAGCAGGACCCGCTGGCGCAGCACCCACTGGTACGGGGTGGTCCCCGTCTCCTGGAGGAAGCGGCGGGCGAAGGTCCGCGCGGACATGTGGGCCCGCTCCGCGAGCTGCTCGACCGTGATCTCCTCGTCCAGGTGGCGGGCCATCCAGCCGATCACCTCGCCCACGGTGTCGCAGGAGGTGCGGGGCAGCGGACGCCGGATGTACTGCGCCTGCCCGCCGTCCCGGTGCGGCGGTACGACCATCCGCCGGGCGATGGTGTTGGCCACCTCGGAGCCCTGCTCCTGCCGGACGAGGTGCAGGCACGCGTCGATGCCGGAGGCGGTGCCGGCCGAGGTGATCACCTGGCCCTCGTCCACGTAGAGCACGTCCGGGTCGACCCGGGCCCGCGGGAAGCGGCGGGCCAGGGCCGGGGCGTGCATCCAGTGCGTGGTGCAGCGCCGGTCGTCCAGCAGCCCGGCCGCGCCCAGCATGAAGGCCCCGCTGCACACGCTCAGCACCCGCGCGCCCCGGTCCACGGCCCGCCGCAGGGCTTCGAGGAGCGGCTCCGGATACACCCGGGTGGGGGCTTCGCGGTCGGCGGGCAGACAGACCAGGTCCGCCTCCTCCAGCCGCTCGGGCCCGTAGGGGAGCGTGAGGCGGTAGTGGCCGTCGCCCGCGGTGATCGGGTTGTCCTCCATCGCGCAGAGGGCGAAATCGTAGGTCGGCAGGCCCATGGCACTGCGATCGACCCCGAAGACCTCGCAGAAGATGCCCATCTCGAAGGGCGTGACCCCGTTCACCACGGCCACGGCGACGTTGTGGAGGGAGGAAGTGAGGGGGGAAGGCTTCACCATGCCCCCAGTGTGGCAGTAATTCGCTCTTTCATGACAGTCCTGCCACTGTCCGGTTTCGGCCGCCGTGGCGAGAGTGGAGTCGTGAACACACTCCTCGACTACCTGGTCGTCCTCGCCCTCGCCGCCCTGCTCCTCGGTCCCGCCCTCTACGGAGCCCTGCGCGAGCGCCGCCTCGAACGGCAGATCCGCGCGGCCGGGCAGCCCGCCCGGAGCGGCCGGCGGGGTCGGGCGAGAACCGGATCCCGCTCCTCGTCCCCGCAAGCACTGCGGCCCCGCCCGGGAACCTGGTGAGCCAGGTGGATCTTCCCGTGGGCGGGGCCGTGAGCAACCGGGGGCGGCGGCCTAGAAGTCCTCGTCCAGGTCGACCGTGCCCTCGACCGCGACCTGGTAGGCCGACGGGCGGCGCTCGAAGAAGTTCGTCAGCTCCTGGACGCCCTGGAGCTCCATGAAGGAGAACGGGTTCTGCGAGCCGTAGACCGGCGCGAAGCCGAGGCGGACCAGGCGCTGGTCCGCGACGCACTCCAGGTACTCGCGCATGGACTCGGTGTTCATGCCCGGCAGGCCGTCACCGCACAGGTCGCGGCCGAACTGCAGCTCCGCCTCCACGGCCTCCTTCAGCATGTCGACGACCTGCTGCCGGAGCGCGTCGTCGAAGAGCTCCGGCTCCTCCTTGCGGACCGTGTCCACGACCTCGAACGCGAAGTTCATGTGCATGGTTTCGTCCCGGAAGACCCAGTTCGTCCCCGTCGCCAGGCCGTGCAGCAGGCCGCGCGAGCGGAACCAGTACACGTACGCGAAGGCGCCGTAGAAGAACAGGCCCTCGATGCACGCCGCGAAGCAGATCAGGTTCAGCAGGAAGCGGCGCCGGTCGGCGGCCGTCTCCAGGCGGTCGATCTTCTCCACCGAGTCCATCCAGCGGAAGCAGAACTGCGCCTTCTCGCGGATCGACGGGATCTCCTCGACCGCGTCGAAGGCGGCCGCGCGGTCGTCCGGGTCGGGCAGGTAGGTGTCGAGCAGCGTCAGGTAGAACTGGACGTGCACGGCCTCCTCGAAGAGCTGGCGCGACAGGTACAGGCGCGCCTCCGGGGAGTTGATGTGCTTGTACAGGGTCAGCACGAGGTTGTTCGAGACGATCGAGTCGCCCGTCGCGAAGAACGCGACCAGCCGGCCGATCATGTGCTGCTCGGACGGCGTCAGCTTCGCGAGGTCCGAGACGTCCGAGTGGAGGTCGACCTCCTCGACGGTCCAGGTGTTCTTGATCGCGTCCCGGTAGCGCTCGTAGAAGTCCGGGTAGCGCATGGGGCGGAGCGTGAGCTCGAAGCCCGGGTCCAGGAGGTTCTTGGTGGTCTGGGTGGAGCTCATTACTGGCAGGCCTCGCAGGACTCGGGGTTCTCAAGGGAGCAGGCGAGCGCTTCCGCAGCGGCCGCTTCCGCGGCGGCGTCGGCGTCGAGGAGCTCGACGGGCTGGGGGAGCGCCGCCGGGGTGGCGGCCTGCGCGGCGCGGGCGATCTTCGTCGCCGGGCGCGAGCGCAGGTAGTACGTGGTCTTCAGACCCTGCTTCCAGGCGTACGCGTACATCGAGCTGAGCTTCCCGATGGTGGGCGTCTCCAGGAACAGGTTCAGCGACTGGGACTGGTCGAGGAAGGGGGTACGAGCCGCCGCCATGTCGATCAGTCCGCGCTGCGGGATCTCCCACGCCGTGCGGTACAGCTCGCGGACCTCCGCGGGGATCCAGCCGAAGCCCTGGACCGAGCCGGAGGACTCGCGCAGCGCCTCGCGGGTCTGGGCGTCCCAGACGCCGAGCCGCTTGAGCTCCTGCACCAGGTAGCCGTTGACCTGGAGGAACTCACCGCTCAGGGTCTCGCGCTTGAAGAGGTTGGACACCTGCGGCTCGATGCACTCGTACACGCCCGCGATGGAGGCGATGGTCGCCGTCGGGGCGATGGCGAGGAGCAGGGAGTTGCGCATCCCGGACTTCGCGATCCGGGCGCGCAGCGCGTCCCAGCGCTCCGGCCAGTTCAGCTCGACCTCGTAGTGGTCCGGGTGCAGGACGCCGCGGGCCGTGCGGGTCTGCTCCCACGCGGGGAGCGGGCCGCTGCGCTCGGCCAGGTCGCAGGAGGCCTCGTACGCCGCGAGCATGATGCGCTCGGAGAGCTTCGTGGACAGGGCCTTCGCCTCGGGGGAGTCGAAGGGCAGCTTCAGCTGGAAGAAGACGTCCTGGAGGCCCATCGCGCCCAGACCCACCGGGCGCCAGCGGGCGTTGGAGCGGCCGGCCTGCTCGGTCGGGTAGAAGTTGATGTCCACGACGCGGTCGAGGAAGGTGACCGCGGTGCGGACGGTCTCGTCCAGGCGCTCCCAGTCGATCTCCCCGTCCACCACGAAGGCGCCGAGGTTGACCGAGCCGAGGTTGCAGACGGCGGTCTCGCCGTCGTTGGTGACCTCGATGATCTCGGTGCAGAGGTTCGAGGAGTGGACGACGGTGCCCGGCTCGGCGGTCTGGTTCGCCGTGCGGTTGGAGGCGTCCTTGAAGGTCATCCAGCCCTGGCCGGTCTGCGCGAGGGTGCGCATCATCCGGCCGTACAGGTCGCGGGCGGGCATGGTCTTGCGGGCCAGGCCCGACTCCTCGGCCTTGCGGTAGGCGGCGTCGAACGCGTCGCCCCACAGGTCGACCAGCTCGGGGACGTCGGCCGGGGAGAACAGCGACCAGTCGGCGTCGGCGTTCACGCGGCGCATGAACTCGTCCGGCACCCAGTGGGCGAGGTTCAGGTTGTGCGTACGGCGCTGGTCCTCGCCGGTGTTGTCGCGGAGCTCCAGGAACTCCTCGATGTCCGCGTGCCAGGTCTCCAGGTAGACCGCGGCGGCGCCCTTGCGGCGGCCGCCCTGGTTCACGGCGGCGACGGAGGCGTCGAGGGTCTTCAGGAACGGCACGATGCCGTTGGAGTGGCCGTTCGTGCCGCGGATCAGCGAACCGCGGGCGCGGATGCGGGAGTACGAGAGGCCGATGCCGCCGGCGTGCTTGGAGAGGCGCGCGACCTGGTGGTAGCGGTCGTAGATCGAGTCCAGCTCGTCCAGCGGGGAGTCCAGCAGGTAGCAGGAGGACATCTGCGGGTGGCGGGTGCCGGAGTTGAAGAGGGTGGGGGAGGAGGGCAGGTAGTCGAGGCGGCTCATCAGCCGGTAGAGCGAGGCCACTTCCTCGACGGCCTGCACGCCGTCGTTCTCGGCGAGGCCGGCGGCCACGCGCAGCATGAAGTACTGCGGGGTCTCGATGACCTGGCGGGTGATCGGGTGGCGCAGCAGGTAGCGGCTGTGCAGGGTGCGCAGGCCGAAGAAGCCGAAGCGGTCGTCGGCGCCCTCGGCGAGCGCGTGCTCGACCAGGGAGTCGAGCCGGTTCGCGTGCAGGCGGACGAAGTCCGCGGTGCGGTCGGCGATCAGGCCCTCGCGGTGACCGACCTCGACGGACTCGGAGAAGGAGGCGGAGCCCTGGCCGGCGGCCTCGTCGCGGACGGCCAGCGTCAGCAGGCGGGCGGCGAGGCGGGAGTACGCCGGGTCCTCGGAGATCAGCCCGGCGGCCGCCTCGGTGGCGAGCGTACGCAGCTCCGCCTCGTCGGCGGCGGCGCTGCGGCCGCGCAGTGCGGCGGCGGCGACCCGGCCGGGGTCGGTGTCGGGCAGGTCGGCGGTCAGCTCGGTGAGCGTACGCAGGAGCGCGGCCCCCGGACCCTCATAGGCGGACGGGTCGGACTCGGCGCGCGGTGCGGAAGGCGCGATGGTCACGGGGGGAGCTCTCCCTCGCTCGGCTCCGGGAACACCTTTGGTGCGGGGCGCGAGGGGGCGCACGTGGGGGCGCGCATGCCTGGCAGGGCAGTGCGCATGCGCCACGTGGCGTCCACCGGCCCAACCGCGAGGCCCGGACGTGTCTGCACCCGGATCGGTCGAGCCGGGCACGCTGTCGACAGGTCCTCGGACTTGCGGATGCACCGAGCGGGTCGGTGCATTTCATACCGTTGCGGGACAGTTCCGGATTCTCACCGGATTCCCCTGCGACGACAGCGAGCACGAGCATACATGTGGGGGCCGGTCCTTGCGTGAGCCCCCACATGTTGTGTCGGTCCCCGAGACGGTCCGTGACTACAGCTCCAGGCGGTAGGTGAGCAGGGGGAGGCCCGGAACCGGGTACCAGTCCCGCTCGGGCGTCCGTACGAAGCCCAGCCGGTCGTAGATCCGGTGCGCCCCGAGCATCTTCTGCGTGGTCGACAGCACCAGGTGGCCCACGCCCTCCAGCTCCCGGGCGCGGCTCACGCAGGCCCGTACGAGGGCCTCGCCCGCGCCGCGGCCGCGGGCCGCCGGGGAGACGGCCAGCATCCGGAACTCGGCCTCGCCGGGGCCCGCGATATCGCACAGCGGGCTGCCGGGAGGGGCGAAGGTCACACCGCCGAGCAGGGTGTCCTCGTACGCGGCGACGAGCACCTCGCCGTCGGGGGCGCGGCCGGCGACGTCGCGGAGCCGGCTCAGGTAGGGGTCGTCCGCGGAGAAGGTGAGGAGTCCGTCGTCGAGGTAGGCCCGTGCGGTGATCTCGCCGAGCTCTTCGTATTCGGCGGCCGTCGCCGCCCTGATGATGATGTCCATGGCATCGAGTGTGCGCCAGGGCAAGCAGAGGGGCCGCCGCGTTCCGTCGGGTGGACGGATGCGCGGCGGCCCCGTGCGGGCTCACCGGTTCAGCAGCAGCGGAACCCCGTGCGCGGGTCGCCCTCGCGGGCGTCCGTACGGGCCCGCTCGAACTCCCGGCGCGACGGGACCGCCGCGTCCGGGTCGTGCGCACGGGCGTGGGCCACGTAGTGGTCGTAGGCGGCCTCGCCCGAGAACTCGCGTACGAAGAACCGGGCCCGGCCCAGTACGTGCCGCAGGCGCGTCATCACGCCGGCTCGCGTACGGAGTCCTTCGCCCGGCCCCCGCCCGAGTCGAGTCCGGCGGCGGCGAGTTCCGCCCGCTCCTCGGCGGTCGGGATCAGACCGGCCGGGGCGACGAGCTCGGACTCGGTCCACGGGACCTCGGCCAGGGTGACCGACTCGGGCGCGCGGATGGCCTTGAGGCAGGTCCGGGCCGCGTCCACGAGCACGATGATGATCAGCAGGGCGAAGAACACCGACAGGACGCCGTCCACGGTGGCGTTGGTGACCACGGTGTGCATCTCGTCCATGTTCTTGGCGGGCTTGAGGACCTTGCCCGCGTCGATCCCGTCCTGGTAGACGTCCCGCTGGGCGAAGAAGCCGATCTTCGGGTTGTCGGAGAAGATCTTCTGGTAGCTGGCGGTGAGCGTGACGGCCAGGTCCCAGGCCAGCGGAACGCCCGTCACCCAGGCCCACTTGAGCCGGCCGGACTTGATCAGCAGGGTGGTGCAGACGGCCAGGGCGACCGCGGCGAGCAGCTGGTTCGCGATGCCGAACAGCGGGAAGAGCTGGTTGATGCCGCCCAGCGGGTCCTTGACGCCGACCCAGAGGAAGTAGCCCCAGCCGCCGACGACGACGGCGCTGGCGAACCAGACGCCCGGCTTCCAGCTGATGTCCTTGAAGGACTTGTGCACGTTGCCGAGGGTGTCCTGGAGCATGAAGCGGCCCACGCGGGTGCCGGCGTCCACGGT
Source organism: Streptomyces sp. NPDC058401 (assembly GCF_042722885.1). NCBI lineage: Bacteria > Bacillati > Actinomycetota > Actinomycetes > Kitasatosporales > Streptomycetaceae > Streptomyces > Streptomyces sp. NPDC058401. The sequence continues at coordinate 4,032 of NZ_JBHXKA010000110.1, read as the reverse complement.
CGTCAGGATGAACAGGGCCTCGAACATGATCGCGAAGTGGTACCAGAACGCCTTCATCGAGGAGCCGCCGATCACGGCCGAGAAGATCTCCGACATTCCGAGTGCGAAGGTCGGAGCGCCGCCCGTACGGGACAGCAGGCTGGTCTCCTCCACGTCCTTCGCGGCCTGGGCGAGGTCCGCGGGGGAGATGGCGAAGCCGAAGTTCGTGACCGCCTGCGAGGCCGTCTCGACGGTGGCGCCGACGACCCCGGCGGGGGAGTTGATGGCGAAGTAGAGGCCCGGGTCGATGATGCAGGCCGCGATGATCGCCATGATGGCGACGAAGGACTCGGTCAGCATCGCGCCGTAGCCGATGACCTTGACCTGGGTCTCCTTCTGGATCATCTTCGGGGTGGTGCCCGAGGAGACCAGGGAGTGGAAGCCGGACAGGGCTCCGCAGGCGATGGTGATGAAGACGAACGGGAACATCGAGCCGGCGAAGACCGGGCCGTCGCCGCGCGAGGCGAACTCGGTGACCGAGGGCATCTTCAGCGTCGGCATGGCGATGACCACGCCCACGGCCAGCAGCCCGATGGTGCCCACCTTCATGAAGGTGGAGAGGTAGTCGCGCGGGGCGAGCAGCATCCACACCGGCAGGACGGACGCCACGAACCCGTAGGCGATCATCCAGAGGACCAGGGTCTCCTTCTCCAGGGTGAAGAAGTCCGCCATCGAGGACTCGGCGACCCAGCCGCCCGCGACGATGGCGAGCAGCAGCAGCGCGACGCCGACGACGGAGACCTCGGTGACCTTGCCCGGGCGCAGGACGCGCAGGTAGAAGCCCATGAAGAGGGCGATCGGGATGGTCATGCCGATGGAGAAGACGCCCCACGGGGAGTGCGCCAGCGCGTTGACGATGACCAGGGCCAGCACGGCCAGCAGGATGATCATGATGGCGAAGACGCCGATCAGCGCGGCGGCGCCGCCGACCGGGCCGATCTCGTCCCGGGCCATCTGGCCGAGCGAACGGCCGTTGCGCCGGGTGGAGAAGAAGAGCGTGACCATGTCCTGGACGGCGCCCGCGAAGATCACGCCCACGACGATCCAGATGGTGCCGGGCAGGTAGCCCATCTGCGAGGCGAGTACGGGACCGACGAGCGGTCCGGCGCCGGCGATGGCGGCGAAGTGATGGCCGAAAAGCACCCGCCGGTCGGTCGGGTGGAAGTCGACACCGTTGTCAAGGCGCTCGGCGGGGGTGGCGCGGGTCTTGTCCACCTTCAGTACGCGGTTCGCGATGAAGCGCGCGTAGAAGCGGTAGCCGATCGCGTACGAGCCCAGGGCGGCGGCGAGCAGCCAGGCGGCCGAGATCTCCTCGCCGCGCGAGAGCGCCAGCACGCCCCAGCCGATGGCCCCCACGAGCCCGACCAGCACCCATACGGCCACGGCCTTGGGGGACATGGCCCCTGATGGAGAAGGCGAGTCCGGCGTGGTGCCCGGACTCGCCGCGTCCCGTCCCGTCCGTGTCGCTGTCGGTTCCGGTTCCGTCATGATCCTCGTCCCCTCGTTGATCATCTGCGTGAGCGCAGGGAATCTACGGGGGACCGCCCGCTGGACGTAAGCCCCCGTCCGTATAGCGGAACGAGAGTCAACTACGAATCAGACGGCGGGGCGCTGGAGTCGGGCGACGAACTTGTAACGATCGCCGCGGTACACGGAACGCACCCACTCGACGGGCTCCCCGTCGGCGTCCAGCGAATGGCGCGAAAGCATCAGCATCGGCAGTCCGACGTCCGTGCCGAGCAGTCCGGCCTCCCGCGGGGTGGCCAGCGAGGTCTCGATGGTCTCCTCCGCTTCGGCGAGGCGCACGTCGTACACCTCGGCGAGGGCGGTGTAGAGGGAGGTGTACTTGACGAGCGAACGGCGCAGCGCGGGGAAGCGCTTGGCCGACAGGTGCGTGGTCTCGATGGCCATCGGTTCCCCGCTGGCCAGGCGGAGCCGTTCGATGCGCAGGACCCGGCCGCCGGTGGTGATCTTGAGGAGGCCGGCGAGGGTGTCGTCGGCCGTCACGTAGCCGATGTCCAGGAGCTGGGAGGTGGGTTCCAGGCCCTGGGCCCTCATGTCCTCGGTGTACGAGGAGAGTTGGAGCGGCTGGGAGACCTTCGGCTTGGCGACGAAGGTGCCCTTCCCCTGGATCCGCTCCAGGCGCCCCTCGACGACGAGCTCCTGGAGAGCCTGCCGCACCGTGGTGCGCGAGGTGTCGAACTCGGCCGCGAGCGTGCGCTCGGGGGGCACGGGTGTACCCGGTGGAAGGGTTTCGGTCATATCGAGCAAGTGGCGCTTGAGTCGGTAGTACTTGGGCACGCGTGCCGTGCGGGTGGCCGCCCCGCTGTCCGGCTCCGTGATCGCCCCTTCGGTGGCCATCGCCGCCCGCCTTCCCGACTCCAGTTTCGTTGCCGTCACCGGCTCCTCCGATATGTGCGGTCACATCGTGACACGGGAGGGAGGGCGGGCCTCCTCCCTCCCCCAGGTGTCGGTCCGATAACGGACCGAGCACCCGCTCATTAGACCCTTGACACCCCTAAAGGTCTAGGCCAAGCTCCAGCTACTGGTCTACACCAATATGGATCAGATCCCGGCCCCACGGGCAGTACTTGGTGCTTTTTGAGTCACCGCGGCGGGCAAGGGAAGTTGCAGGCAGCATCCCTGAGGAGGGTGGCGTGAAGCGCAAGCTCATCGCGGCGGTCAGTGTCGCGGGCATGATGGTCGGAGTCGCGGCGTGCGGCAACGGCGGCGACGACAAGCCGAAGGCCGACGCGGGTGGCGCCAAGGAGATCACCGTCTGGGTGATGGACGGCTCCGCACCGAAGACCTGGATCGACGCGGTCAACGCGGAGTTCTCCGCCAAGCACCCCGGTGTCACGGTCAAGGTAGAGGTCCAGCCCTGGAAGGGCATCCAGGAGAAGGTCACCACGGCCCTCTCCGAGAACACCCCGCCGGACGTCCTGGAGCTCGGCAACACCCAGACCGCCGGTTACGCGGTCACCGGTGGTCTCGCCGACCTGACCAAGGACAAGGCGAAGCTCGGCGCGGACGCCTGGGCCAAGAGCGGTCTGGCCTCGGCCGAGATCGACGGCAAGCTCTACTCCGCTCCGTGGTACGCGGCCAACCGCGTCGTCATCTACGACAAGAAGGCCTTCGAGAAGGCCGGCGTCACGGCGCCCAAGACCCGCGACGAGTGGGTCGCCGGTCTGGAGAAGCTGAAGGCGGCCGACCCGGCCTCCCAGCCGATCTACCTGCCCGGCCAGAGCTGGTACGTCCTCGCCGGTCTCATCTGGGACGAGGGCGGCGACCTCGCCGTCAAGGACGGCGCCAAGTGGAAGGGTGGTCTCGGTACCCCCCAGGCCGCTTCCGCGATGGAGTTCTACAAGAAGCTCCAGTCCTTCTCCACCGCCCCGAAGGACAAGGACGAGGCGAACCCGCAGCAGTCCACCGACGTCGTTCCCAAGGGTGGCGTCGCCTCCTGGATCGGCCTCGGCTGGGAGGCCGGCGGTGCCGAGAAGGCGCTGAAGGACGCGGGCAAGGAAGCCGACTTCGGTTACTTCCCGATCCCGGGCAAGACCGCCGACAAGCCGGGCACCGTCTTCCTCGGTGGCTCGAACCTGGCGATCGCCGAGCGCTCCAAGAACAAGGACCTCGCCAAGGAGTGGCTGGCCCTCGCCGCAGGCAAGGACCAGATGACCAAGTACGCCGCCGAGACCAAGGGCGCGCTGCTCCCGAACCAGACCGGCGCGAACTTCGCCCCGGCCGCGGGCTCCTTCGCCGAGGCGATGGCCAAGGCCGGCGTCAACGGCAACATCACCCCGGTGACCCCGGGCTGGGCCAACGTCGAGACCGAGCCGAACCCCATCAAGGAGTTCATGACGAAGGTCCTGAAGGGTGACGACGCCGCCAAGGCGGGCGCGGACGCGGACAAGGAAATCGCGAACCGCATCAACAAGTAACACCCCGAAGTACCCGTACTGAACGCACCGGGGGCGCGGTGGGCGCCCAGAG